>DATBLU010000335.1:0-4002 GCA_036555205.1 Candidatus Deferrimicrobiaceae bacterium | reverse complement strand
CTCCATGCCCAATTTCTGGCTGGGGCCGCTGTTGATACTGGTCTTCTCCATCCGGCTGGGGCTGTTCCCGGTGGCCGGGTCCGGGACCGCGATGCATCTCGTCCTCCCGGCGCTGACGATGGGGATGGGAATGGCGGCGATCCTTATGCGGATGCTGCGGTCCTCGCTTCTGGACGAGATCCGGCAGGAATATGTCCGGGCGGCATCGGCGAAGGGACTTTCCCGCAGGGCGGCGGTCCTGCGCCACGCGCTAAGGAATTCGATGATCCCCGTGCTCACGGTCCTGGGGCTGCAGTTCGGGGCGCTGCTCTCCGGCAGCATAATCACCGAGACGATCTTCTCGTGGCCGGGCATCGGGCGGCTGACGGTCCAGGCAATCGACGCGAGGGACTACCCGCTCGTCCAGGGGTGCGTCCTTTTCATCGCGCTGTGCACGGTGGCGGTGAACCTTGCGACCGACCTGCTTTATTCCCGCCTGGATCCCAGGATCCGCCATGGTTGACGCGGGCTCCCGGAAAACGGTCGCCGCGCGGTTCTTCCGGCATCGCGGGGCGGTTGCGGGCCTCCTCGCCGTGGCGGCGCTGCTGCTCGTCGCGCTGCTGGCCCCCTGGCTCTCCCCGTTCGATCCCAACGCGCAGGATCTGGATTCCGGGCTGTCCGGGCCGTCGCCCTCCCACCTCCTGGGCCAGGACAAGCTGGGTCGGGACCTCCTCTCCCGCCTGATCCACGGCGCGCGCGTATCGGTCGCCGTCGGCCTGGGGACCGTTTCGATCTCGCTTGCGATCGGGCTCATGGCGGGAGCCCTGTCCGGATTCCTCGGCGGGAAGACCGACCACCTGTTCATGCGTCTTGCCGACATACTGCTCGCGTTTCCCGGAATACTGCTGGCCATCGGGATCACATCCGTGCTGGGGCCCTCCCTGCGCAACGTGCTGATCGCGCTTTCCCTGCTCGGATGGGTCGGGTATGCGCGGCTGATCCGCGGGCAGGTCCTTAAAGTCAAGGAGATGGAATTCGTGCAGTCCGCCCGCGCGGTCGGGAGCCCGCCGTTCAGGCTGCTCCTGGCGCACATCCTCCCCAACGCCCTCTCCCCCGTCATCGTGGAGGCTACGTTCGGGATCGCCCGCGCCATCGTCGCCGAGGCGGGATTGAGCTTCCTGGGGCTGGGCGTCGCGCCTCCGGCCCCGTCATGGGGGGCGATGATAAACGAGGGGAGGCACTTCCTCTTCCTCGCCCCGCACATCGCCGCCGTTCCCGGCGTCGCGATCATGACGGCCGTGATGGCGTTCAACTTCATCGGCGACGGCCTACGGGACGCAATGGACGTGCGGGAGGAGATCCGGTGATCGCCCGCGCGATCCGCGGGGTCTCACGCCGCTTCGCGGTTCAGGAAGTCGACGAGGGTCCGGAGACGCCCGAAGCTCCTCCTGTTGAACCGGAAGATCAGGCGTGGAAGCCCGGAAAGCTCCGGCTCGTCTTCCTCTTCCCGAAGGGCGGCCCCGGTGGCGAACGAGCCGGATTCCAGGATGTCGGCGAAGCCGTCGTCGACGCGCCGCAGGAGATCGGCGGGGACCGGGAACCTGAGGCGGAGCACAAGTTCCTTGCCGACGTATCTCATGCTGTGGAAAACGCGGTAGAAACCCAGGATCTCGTCGGCGGCTTCACGGGCGTCGTCCGTGACGCGGAACAACGAGAGGTCTTCAGGCGAGATCCAGCTCCGCCCCAAGAGGTGCCTCTCGACGAACTCCTTCCAGAGCCGCCAGAAGTCGCCCCCCGGCTCGTCCACCAGCACGACCGGGAACAGGCGGCTCTTCCCGGTCTGCAGGAGCGTCAGGACCTCGAACGATTCGTCCAGCGTCCCGAACCCCCCGGGGAAAAGCGCCACGCCGTCGGCTTCCTTCACGAACAGGAGCTTGCGGGTGAAGAAGTACTTCACGTGGATGAGCTTCGCGTCGCCGGCGATCACCGGATTGTCGGGCTGCTCGAAGGGGAGCATGATGTTGATCCCCATGGCCATGTCCAGCCCCGCACCGACGTGGGCCGCCTCCATGATCCCCTCCCCGCCGCCTGTGATGACGAGCCATCCGCGGCGCGCCATCTCCCCCCCGAAGGCTTCCGCCTGCCGGTACACGGGAGTTCCTGCGCGGCACCGCGCGGAGCCGAAGACCGTCACTTTCCGAAGCCCGCGCAGCCCGGAGAAAACCCGGAACGAATACCGCAGCTCCCTCATGGCGCGCGTGAGTATCTTCAGGTCTCCACGGTCCGCGCCGTCTTCCGCCAATCCCTCCACGGTCTGGCGCAGTTCGGTGAGAAGCTCCCCAGGCGAAACCCTGCGGTTAGCCATCCCCTCCCTTTTTCCTCCCATGCTCCTTTGATGAGCGGCGGCGGCGGTACGGTCCTCCCTCGCCGCAAATGCCGCGCCGCCCGCCGCACTGCCTTGAAATATTCCGGAAATCTTGACACCCCATCCTTCATCTGGTCTATTGAATTCGATGTATCGGCGTCGTTTGATCCATCTTTTCGTTGCTGTGTAGGCCGCTAACTCATACCCAAAGGAAGGGGGGCGTTATGGGCAGGGCAAAACGACGGCTTATTTCAAGGCGTGATTTCCTCAAGGCGGCCGGGATAGGAGCGGCGGCGGCGGGGCTGGGTCCCGCGATCGCCCTTCCCGGGCGCAGCTACGCACAGGCAAAGGAGCTTAAGATCCTTGTCTGGTCCCACTTCGTCCCCCGGTTCGACAAGGAATGGTTCGACAACTTCGCGAGGAATTGGGGAAAGGCGAACGGCGTGAACGTGACCGTGGACCACATCGGGCTCGCCGAGATCCCCTCCCGCACCGCCGCCGAAATCTCGGCGGGGCAGGGGCACGACCTGATCGAGTGGATCGCGCCGCCGTCCCAGTTCGAGCCCAGCGTGCTCGACCTGGGCGACGTGGTGATGGAGGCGGAGAAGAGGTTCGGCAAGCAGCACCCCTTGTGCAAAAGGAGCTCGTACAATCCGAACACCAAGAAGTTCTACAGTTTCTGCCACGGCTGGACGATCGATCCCGGGTGCTACAGGAAAAGCCTGTGGGAGAAGGCCGGGAAGGGATCCGGCCCGTCGTCCTGGGAGGACCTGATCGCCTACGGCGGCAAGATAAAGAAGGACCAGGGCATACAGCTCGGCATCGGCCTGTCGCAGGAGCTCGATTCCAACATGGCGGGGCGGGCGCTGATGTGGTCGTACGACACGGGCGTCCAGGACGCGAACGAGAACGTCGTCATCAACAACCCGAAAACCGTGGAAGCGGTGAATTACATGTCGCGCCTCTACCAGGCGGCGATGGTCCCCGAGGTTTTCGCGTGGACCGCCGTGTCCAACAACCAGGCCCTGATCGCCGGGCGGGCTTCCTACATCCTCAACTCCATCTCGGCCTATCGCTCGGCCCAGAAGGAAGTCCCGGAGATCGCCAAGGACATATTCTTCACTCCCGCCCTCAAGGGGCCCCGCGGAACCGGGTGGAGCTGCGAGCACGTCATATACAACTACATAGTTCCCAAGTATTCGAAAAACGTCGACACGGCGAAGAAGTTCCTCCTGGCGCTCGTGGAGAACTACGACCAGGCGATGTACGCGAGCGAGCTTTACAACTCTCCCGCCTTCTTCGACACCCCCATCCCGTCCGGCAACCGCGGATACGCTCCGGTCAAGGGCGCAAAAAAACTGCGCGACCTGAACAACTCGTGGTTCGAGAACGATCCCTTCGCGCTGCCCGGCGAAGCCAAGGGCAAGCTCGCCGTACTTAAGGACGCCGAGAAGTGGAGCACGAACGTGGGGCATCCGGGTCCTGCAAGCCCGGCGGTCGGTGAAGTCTTCTCCACCTTCATAATCCCGAACATGTTCGCCGGCGCCGCACGGGGGACCAAGGCTGAAACCACCGTGGCGCAGGCCGAGGCCCAGATCAAGTCGATCTTCAAGAAGTGGCGCGAGAAGGGGCTGGTCGGCGGAAAAACATAAAGCGAA
>DATBLU010000331.1:0-2707 GCA_036555205.1 Candidatus Deferrimicrobiaceae bacterium | reverse complement strand
CTTTAAGGGCCTTGCACGCCTGCGTGCCGGAATAGTCGAACTCGCAGGCCTGTCCGATGATGATGGGCCCGGAGCCGATCAGCATGATCTTCCGTATGTCCGTCCTCTTGGGCACTAGATCTCCTGGATGAAAACGTCGGTCAGTTCCAGCCGCCTCGCGGCCTCGACGGCCCGCCCGTATTCGGCGGCCGACAGCTTGCGGTCGAGTCCTTTTACGGCTGCTGCACGATGCGCGGGGAAAAACTGCCCCATGAGCGAGAGCGGCATTCGTCGTCCATACTCACCGCGGATGTACGACAGAACCCGCTCCGTCTCCTCCACTCTCTCCGGAAGGACCAGGTGCCTTATAAGCACCCCGCGCTTGGCGATCCCGTCCCTGTCCTTTTTGAGCGGGCCGACCTGCCGCAGCATTTCCGCGACGGCCCGCGTGTTGTGGAGCGGGTAATCGGGAACCCCCGACGCCACGCCCGACAGCCCCTCCGACCTGTACTTCATGTCTGGAAGGTATACGTCGACGATCCCTTCCAGGAGGGATAGGGCCTCCATCGAATCGTATCCGCCGGTATTGTACACGACGGGCAGGGAGAACCCCTTTTCACGCGCGGCCGACAGCGCACCGATGAGCTGGGGCACGTGCGGCGTCGGCGTAACGAAATTGACGTTGTGGACCCCTTTCCTCTCCAGCCACAGCAGCCGGTCGCAAAGCTCGGCCGCGGTCATCCGCCGTCCCGCGCCCATCTGGCTGATCGGATAGTTCTGGCAGAAAAGGCATGCCATGTTGCAGCGGCTGAAAAAAACCGTGCCCGAGCCGCGATCGCCCGAGATCGGCGGCTCCTCGCCGTGGTGCACCGAAACGGCGGCAACTGTCGCGTCGACGCCCGCGCCGCAGAATCCGGTCTCCCCGGACAGGCGGTCGACGCCGCATTCCCGCGGGCAGAGCCGGCATCGCCGGAGCGATTCGACCGCCTTCCCGCGCCGCTCCCGGAGGACCTTCAAGGTCACGTCTTCAGATCCTCTTCTCCCGTCAGGTACCGGTAGAACCGCGTGAACAGGTATCGGGAGTCGTGGGGCCCCGGGGAAGCCTCCGGATGGTACTGTACGGAAAAGCAGCGCAGCGACGGGACGGAAAGACCTTCCACCGTCCGGTCGTTGAGGTTTATATGGGTTATCCTTGCCCTGTCGCCAAGGGAGCCGGGGTCCACGGAAAAATTGTGGTTCTGGCTCGTTATCTCGACCCTGCCGGTGTCTACGTCCGACACGGGCTGGTTGCAGCCGTGGTGCCCGAATTTCAGCTTGAACGTCTTTCCGCCGAGCGCCAATCCCATGATCTGGTGTCCGAGGCAGATGCCGAACATCGGCACTTTGCCCAGGATCCCGCGAACGGCCTCGACGGCGTAGGGCACCCCTTCCGGGTCGCCCGGTCCGTTGGAGAGAAAGACGCCGTCGGGATTCCTTGCCATTATCCGCTCCGCGGTCGATGAAGCCGGAACCACGGTGACGTCGAAACCGTGCGAGACCATCATCCGCAGGATGTTCTGCTTGATCCCGTAGTCGACCGCTACGATCCTGGGGATCCTTCCGAACCGGCTGCGGTATTCCGAGGCGGGAAGGTACCCTTTTTCCAGGTCCCAGTCCCCCGTGTCCCAATGCGCCACGCGGTCCGTTGTGACTTCCTTCACGAGGTCGCGCCCGACGATGGAGGGCAGGTCCCTTGCCTTCCGGGCCAGCCTGTCCGCGTCCAGGTCGACGGAGGAGATGACGCCCATCTGGGACCCGCCGTCGCGGAGGAGCCGGGTAAGCGCCCTGGTGTCGATCCCTGCGATCCCGCAGATGCGGTACCTGCGGAGGTACCCGTCGAGAGTCTCCACGTGCCGCCAGTTCGACGGGAGGCGCCACGCCTCCCGCACGATGAATCCCTCGACCCACGGCCGGTTCGACTCGATATCGTCCGGATTGATCCCGGTGTTTCCGATCTCCGGGTATGTCATGGTGACTATCTGGCCCTTGTAGGATGGGTCCGTGAGCACTTCCTGGTACCCGGTCATCCCGGTGTTGAAGACGACCTCCCCCCCGCATTCCCCTTCGAATCCGAAGGACTCGCCCCTGAAGACCGTCCCGTCGGCCAGGGCGAGAATCGCCCGCTTCTCAGGCATCGACGGCGACTCCCGACATGGCGGAGTGTGTGACGCGCCCTCCCCTGATCGTTGCGACGGCCCGTCCCCGGAGCTTCCAGCCCAGGAAAGGGCTGTTCCTGGACTTGGAGAGGACGTCGGCTTCGACGTATTCCCATTCGGCGTCCGGGTCGATGACGGTTACGTCCGCGTCCGCGCCGTTCCGCAAGGATCCCTTCCCGGGAAGCTTGAGGATCCCCGCCGGGTTGGCGCAAAGCAACTCGACGATCCGGGACGGCGTGACCTTGCCTCCGGCGAGCAGTCCGAGTGAAAGCGGCACAGCCGTTTCCAGCCCTATGATCCCGTTGGCGGCCGTTATGAACTCGCACCGCTTGACGTAGTCCTCGTGGGGCGCGTGATCCGTGGCGATCGCGTCGATCGTCCCGTCGATCAACCCTTCCAGCACGGCCATCCTGTCCTCTTCACCCCGAAGGGGCGGGTTCATCTTGGCGTTCGTGTTGTACCCTTCGAGCGAAGCGTCGGTCAGCGTGAAGTAGTGCGGCGCCGTCTCGCCCGTCACCGCGAGCCCCCCCCTC
>DATBLU010000326.1:0-4243 GCA_036555205.1 Candidatus Deferrimicrobiaceae bacterium | reverse complement strand
AGAAACTGGAACAAACCGAAATGCCACGACAGGCGGAAGGTCTGGCGGGCCGATACCTTGCCGAGCGCGATGCCCGTCGCTATGGCCACCGCCAGGGCGTCCATTGCCAGCCCTACCGCGATCCCGAGCAGCGTGAACGTGTCGATCGCAGACCCCCTTTGGCAATGCAGGAGATACCCATGGTACCATTTTGCTTATCCACGCCTTAAGGGGGCTTTCACCATGGCCGATAAGCATTCCGACAGTTTCGGCGCCCGAACCCACAGGACCATAGGGAAGGCCCGGCACGAGGTCTTTCTCCTCGAAACGCTCGAGAAGAGGGGGGTCGGCGCGATTTCCCGCCTGCCCTTTTCACTGAAAATCCTTCTCGAAAACCTCCTGCGATGGGAGGACGGGGTCTCGGTCCGCGCCGGGGACATCGAGGGGTTGGCGCGCTGGACCCCGAAAGACGCCCCGGACCGCGAAATCTCATTCCGCCCCGCACGCGTCCTTCTCCAGGATTTCACGGGCGTGCCGGCGCTTGTAGACCTTGCCGCCATGCGGGATGCCGCGCTCCGAATGGGCGGGGACCCCAGGAGAATCAATCCGCTGATGCCCGCGGACCTGGTCATAGACCATTCCGTCCAGGTGGACCGTTTCGCGACGCGGGGCGCTTTCGCCGCGAACGTGACCCGCGAGTTCGATCGGAACGGGGAGCGGTACGCATTCCTGCGCTGGGGACAGGAATCCTTCAGGAACCTCAGGGTCGTTCCGCCGGGGACCGGCATCTGCCACCAGGTGAACCTGGAATACCTCGCCCCGGTGGTGTTCCGAAAGAAAGTGCGCAACGCTTTCCAGGCTTATCCGGACACGCTGGTCGGCACGGACTCCCACACCCCGATGATCAACGGCCTCGGAGTCGTCGGATGGGGGGTCGGGGGGATAGAGGCGGAAGCGGCGATGCTCGGCCAGCCGGTATCCATGCTGGTCCCGGAAGTCGTGGGTTTCAGGCTCGAGGGCGAGCTCCCCGAGGGAGCCACGGCCACGGACCTGGTCCTGAGGGTGACGCAGATGCTGCGGGCCAAGGGGGTCGTGGGGAAGTTCGTCGAGTTTTTCGGCGCTGGCCTCTCCTCCCTCTCGGTGGCCGACCGTGCGACTATCTCCAACATGTCTCCGGAATACGGCGCCACGATCGGATTTTTCCCGGTGGACCGGGAAACCATCTCCTATCTGAAGTTCACGGGCAGGGACACGGCGCAGGCAAGGCTCGTGGAGTCCTACTGCAGGATGCAGGGTCTTTTCCGCAACGACGATACCCCGGATCCCGTCTTCACGGACACGCTCGCACTGGACCTTTCCACCGTGGAGCCGTCCCTCGCGGGACCGAAACGGCCGCAGGACCGTGTACCGCTGGGCGCCGTGAGGGAATCGTTCCGCAAGGCGCTGGGAGGCTGGGGAAAGGGCGCCGGGGTCCCGGCTGCTGAAGGCCATGACCGGTGGGCCGCGGAGGGAGGAAGCGCGGCAGCCGGCCCGCAGATCGAAGGAGGCGCCTCTCCGGCCGACGGCGTGGCCGTTCTGCACGGCGGGCAGTCGTTCCGCCTCGCGGACGGGGCGGTCGTTATCGCCGCCATAACCAGCTGCACGAACACCTCCAACCCCGCCGTCATGATCGGCGCGGGGCTGTTGGCCAGGAACGCCGTGGAGCGGGGCCTGCGCACGAGGCCATGGGTCAAGACGAGTTTCGCCCCCGGCTCGAAGGTCGTCACGCGGTACCTGGACGCCGCGGGCCTTACCCCTTATCTCGAGGGGCTGGGGTTCCACCTTGTCGGGTACGGCTGCACCACCTGCATAGGCAACTCCGGGCCGCTGCCGGAGGCGATCGCGTCGGCGGTCCGGCAGGGGAATCTGGCCGTCGCTTCCGTCCTGTCGGGGAACCGGAACTTCGAGGGGCGTATCCATCCGTTGTGCAGGGCAAACTACCTGGCATCCCCGCCCCTGGTTGTCGCCTACGCGCTGGCGGGAACGGTCGACTTGGACCTGTCCCGCGACCCGGTGGGGATCGATCCAAACGGAGATCCCGTGTTGCTCAAGGAGATCTGGCCGTCGCCGCGGGAAATCGCGGAAGCCGTGCGCAGCCGCGTGGATTCGGAGATGTTCCGAAAGGAGTACGCGGAGGTATTCGAGGGAGACGCGGCCTGGAAGGAACTTCCCGTTCCCAGGGAGGAGTGCTTCGGCTGGCAGGCCGAATCCACGTACGTCAAGCATCCGCCGTTTTTCGAAGACCTTCCGGCCGTGCCCGCGGCTTGCGGGGATCTCTCCGGGCTGCGCGTGCTCGCCGTCCTCGGCGACTCCGTGACTACTGACCATATCTCGCCGGCGGGCGATATCGCCGCCGACAGTCCCGCCGGACGCTACCTGCTGGAGCGCGGAGTCCGGAAGGAGGACTTCAACTCCTACGGAAGCAGGAGGGGGAACCACGAGGTCATGATGCGAGGGACATTCGCCAACATCCGGCTGCGCAACCTTCTCGCGCCGGGAACCGAGGGGGGATGGACCGCCCACATGCCGGGCGGCGAAACCATGACGGTATACGACGCCGCGATGCGATACGCGCGGGAAGGCGTTCCTCTCATGATCCTGGCGGGCAAGGAGTACGGATCCGGCTCCTCGCGCGACTGGGCGGCCAAGGGGCCCAGGCTGCTGGGCGTGCAGGCGGTCCTGGCGGAAAGCTTCGAACGGATCCACCGCAGCAACCTGGTAGGCATGGGGATCCTGCCGCTTCAGTTCGCCGACGGCGCAACGCGCGAGTCCCTCGGGTTGACCGGCAAGGAGGTCTTCTCCGTGGAGGGTATTGCGTCCGGGGTCGCTCCCGGGAAGCGCATGACGGTCCGGGCCGCTATCGACGGAAGAACAACCGAGTTCCAGGCCGTCGCCCGCATCGATACGCCCGAGGAGGTCAGGTACTACCTCCACGGCGGGATCCTGCCCTACGTGCTCAGGCGGCTGATCGGGGCGGGGAAAGAATAGGCGGCCGGGACGGCGCGATCACGCGAAATCGGTCTTCCCGAGCACGTCGAAGCGCTGCGCCCGCAGCGCCGCGATCACCTTGGTCCCCTCGATCGTGTCGAGCCGCAGGAGCGCCACCATCCTGTCGGTCCCTCCCTGCGGAGTGACAATGCAGCTTCTTACCCTGACCGAAAGACCGTCGAGGATCGCCGCCAGCTCCTCGAGCCGGTTCAAGGTAGCCGGCAGGGAGACCTCGATCCGGAGACCGACCTCGTCCAGGTTCAGTACGTCTATGACCGCGTTCAGCAGGTCGATCTTAGTAATGATCCCGACCAGCCTGTCCCCGGAAAGGACCGGCAGGGCCCCGAACCTCTTCCTGGTGATGATGAGCAGGGCGTCCTCCACGGAATCCTCGGGGGTCAGGGACCAGACCTCCGTCTTCATCACTTCGCGCACCCTGCGGTCCCGTCCCACTGGTCCTTCAGGCGCAGACATCGGCCCGCTGGCCAGGGAGGCGTTCCTCAGGTCCGTATCCGACAGGATTCCCACCAGCCTGCCTCCCTCGACGACGGGCAGGTGGTTGATCCTCGACTCACGCATCATGTCGGCCGCCCTGCTGAGAGTGTCATCCGGGGAAACCGTCTTCGGATCCTTCGTCATCCGCCTTCCTACCAGCATGGACCACCCCTTCCGCGTCCATCGTTCCCATCAGCGGGCGCCACGCCCGACGCCGGCACGCCCCCCATTATATCTCCGCCTTGCTCGGGAGCGTCACCGGAAACCTTGCCCTGCGCCCCGGCAACGGCGTTAAAATGGAGGCCCCGGGAAACCCGCATCCGGGAAACGACATCAGATGCAGCGAGATTCCAACAGGAGGGTTCAACCATGAAGGGTTCCCGTAAGTCTACGGCGGCAATCGGAATTGCGCTTCTCACGCTGCTTGCGCTTCTCGCGCTCCCCGTTCAGGGGCAGGCGGCCGACACCGCGGGCGGGCAGGCGGCCGGACCGGCCAAGATGGAGGCGAAATCACCCTGCAATTGCGACTGCTGCGGCGAAGAATGCGCCTGCGGAAAGGGACACGGATGCGGGCACAAGCACGGCGCCCACGGCATGCCTGCCATGATGGAGGGGATGAAGAAGCACATGGACGAGGTCCGCAAGGCCGTCGCCGCCCTCCGCGAGCACGAGAAGAAGATGGAAGGGATAACCGATCCGGCGCAGTTCCGCAAGGCGGCCATCGAGCACTTCCGCATGCTGG
>DATBLU010000325.1:0-14308 GCA_036555205.1 Candidatus Deferrimicrobiaceae bacterium | reverse complement strand
AGGAAGAAGAGGTATTCCCACGCCTTCGTCTTGACGGGCCGCGATTCGATCTTGGTGAGGTTGACCTTGTGCTTCGCGAACGGCTCCAGCATCAGGTGCAGGGCGCCCACCTCGTCCCTCGCGGCGAACAGGATCGACGTCTTGTCGTTGCCGGTCCGCTGCGGGGCGATCTTCCCTATGATGATGAAGCGGGTGAAGTTGTTCGTGTTGTCCTGGATCCGCTTGCGGATGCTTTTAAGCCCGTAGATCTTCGCCGCCGCCTCCCCCGCGATCGCCGCGGCCGAGGGGTCGTCCGCCGCGAGCTCCGCCGCCCGGGCCGTGCTCTCCACGTCGAACACCGGGACGGCGCGCATGTTCCGCTCGAGCCACCCCCTGCACTGGGCGATGGCGTGCGGATGCGAGTAGACCTTCTTCACGTGTTCGGTTTCGCCCGTGACGGAAAGCAGGTCGTGCGCCACCTCGACCAGGATCTCCCCGCAGATGAGCAGGTTGTGTTCGACGAACATGTCCAGGGTGTTGCTGACGATCCCCTCGCTGGAATTCTCGATCGGAACGACGCCGAAGTCGGCCACGCCGCGCTCGACCGCATCGAAGACCTCGGACACGTTTATCTGCGGGACGTAGTCGGCGCTCTCCCCGAAATGCTTGAGGCACGCCAGGTGGGTGAACGTCGCCTTCGGGCCCAGGAAGGCGACGGAGAGCCGCTTTTCGAGCGAGAGGGATGCGGAGATGATCTCCCGGTAGATCGCCTTGAGCGCGTCGTTGGGAAACGGGCCCTGGTTCGCCGCCGAGAGCCGCCGCAGTATCTCGACCTCGCGCTCGGGGACGTAGAACCGCAGGTTCTGCTCCGACTTGATCTTCCCCACCTCCATCACCGCCTGCGCGCGGCGGTTGAGGATGGAAAGGATCTCGTCGTCCAGCCGGTCGATCTCCTCGCGAAGCTCCTTAAGCTTGTCCCCCGTCACCCGCCGCTCCCCGCCTTCCGCTTTATTATCCCTATGTCGCGGAATTTGGCGTATCGACGGTCCAGGAGCTGCGAAATGGAGTGGGTCCGCAGAGAGGCGAGCGTCTCCACAAGGGCGATCCTCAGCGCGTCGCCTGCCGCCTTGTGGTCCCGATGGGCGCCGCCCAGCGGCTCCGGGACGATCCGGTCCACGACGCCGAACTTCTTCAGGTCGAGCGCGGTTATCTTCATCATCTCCGCCGCGGTCTCCGCGCGCGCCGTGTCGCGCCACAAGATCGAGGCGCAGCCTTCCGGGGAGATGACCGAGTAGATCGCGTATTCCATCATCAATATTTCATCCCCTACGCCCAGCGCCAGGGCGCCGCCGCTCCCGCCCTCGCCCAGGACCGCGACTATGATCTGCGTCTGCAGGCGCGCCATCTCGAGGAGGTTCCTCGCTATCGCCTCGGACTGGCCGCGCTCCTCCGCGCCGATGCCCGGAAACGCGCCGGGGGTATCGATGAAAGTGATGACCGGCAGGCGGAATTTCTCCGCGAGCTTCATGACCCTCAGGGCCTTGCGGTACCCTTCCGGGTTGGCCATCCCGAAATTGCGCCGGATCTTCTCGGTGGTGTTCCTCCCCTTCTGCTGCCCTATCACCAGCACCTTTTCGCCTTCCAGCTCGGCGAACCCGCACACGACCGGGGGGTCGTCCCGGAATGCCCGGTCCCCGTGGATCTCAAGGAAATTCTTAAAGCAATGGTTTACATAATCGAGCATATATGGCCGATTCGGGTGGCGCGCAAGCTGCGTGATCTGCCAGCGGGTGAGGTTGGAGAAGACCTCCTTGCGGATCTTGCCTATCTTCTTGTCGAGCTTTGCAATCTCCTCCCTGAGATTCTTGTCGGTCCCGTCGTCGACCCGCCTCAACTGCTCGAGCCGGTTTTCCAGGTCGATAATCGGCTTCTCGAAATCCAGATATTGGAGAATCATCCGGGCTCCTTTGTCGATAAACCTTAAATTTAGGCCAATCCACCCCTTAAAACAAGAGCCTTTTAGTCAATTCCGCCGCGGCGGCGGCGGCGCCTTCGGCCCCGATCCACACGGCGTCCGGTTCCCTCGAAAGCCACGTCGTCTGACGCTTCGCGTAACGTCTCGTGTCCCGCTTCGTCTGCTCGGCGGCGTCCGGCAGGGACAGCGCCCCGATAATGTGGGAAACGACGTGCCGGTACCCCAGCGCCTTCATCGGCTTCAGTTCCGGCCCGTATCCGTTCGCCAGCAGCCCCCGGACCTCGGCGACGAGCCCCCTGCGGAACATATCGTCGACGCGGGCGTCGATTCGCCCGTAAAGCTCCTTGCGGTCCAGTGAAATCGCGATGAACAGGATCCGGAACCTTCCCCCCGCCTCGGTCCATCGGCGCTTCAGCCCGCTCGGGGGTGCGCCCGCGACCGCCGCCACTTCCAGTGCGCGCAGCAGGCGGACACGGTCCGCGGGGTGGATGGCGGATGCGGAAGCGGGGTCGATCGCCCGCAATTCGGCGAAAAGCGCCGCGCTTCCCTCCGCCTCGTATCGGCGCTCAAGCGCAGCGCGGATCCCGGCGTCCGAAGGCAGGGGATCCAGGCCGCGCAGCAGGGCCCTGATATACATGCCGGTCCCTCCGGCGACCAGGGGGAAATTCCCGCGCGCACGGATGCCGCGGATCGCCTCCTCGGCGTCGGCGACGAACCTGCCGGCGTTGTATTCCTCGTCGGGGTCCGCTATGTCGATCAGGTGGTGCGGGACTTCCCGCCGCTCGGAAACCGACGGCTTCGCGGTCCCGATGTCCATGCCGCGATAGACCTGCAGGGAATCGGCGTTGACGATCTCCAGCGGCAGCGTGCGTGCGAGATGGAGCGCGAGGGCCGTCTTTCCGGACGCCGTGGGGCCCGACACGACGATGATCCGGTTCTCTTCCATCCGGAGCAAAGCCCTTCAAGTAAATTTTTTTTTAGGAGCGCCCGAACATCCGCCCGAGCTCGGAGCCGGACAGCTTCACCCACACCGGGCGCCCGTGGGGGCAGCTGTGGGAGGCCACGGCCCGTTCGAGCTCGTGGAGCAGCGCTCTCATGCCCTCCCTTTCGAGGATATCCCCCCCGCGCACGGACGCGTGGCACGCCATCCGCCACAGCTCGCGGTCCGCGTCGAAGATCCCCTTGGGCAACGCCTCGTGCGCCTGCATGAATTCGCAGAGATCCTTCCACCACCGCTGGACGTCGAAGTGCCCGAGGATCGCAGGCCCCCCGAGGATCTTGAAAACGTTGTCCCGGAGTGACTCGAAAACGAAGCCGACCCGCGAAAGGAAGTTTTCGATCTCGGCGCGTTCCTTCGCCGCCGCGCCCGGGAAGGATACGACCTGTGGGACGAGCCACCTCTGCGCGGAAGCGCCGCCCCCGAGCAAAGCGTCCTTGAGCCGGGAGAAGACGATCCGCTCGTCGGCGGCGTGCTGGTCGACGATGACGACCTCCCCCGCCCCTTCGCACACTATGTAGGTCCCCAGTATCTGGGCCACGGGCCGAAGCGTGGCGAAAAAACCGGCCCCGGGCTTCCGCGCGCCCGCGCCGGCGAACGGGAGCGCCCCCGGGTGCGTCCGGCCGTACGGCGGATCGGCATGGACCGCCTCCCCGCCCGCCGGAATGGACACCGCCTCCCGTTCCTCGACGGGCGCCGGCGAAACGCGGGATGCCGCGGAAAGGGCCTGGGGCTCGCCCACGGCTGCGCCGATCGCGTGCCGCACGAGTTCGTTCAGCTCGCGGGCGTACCTGAAACGCGCTTCCGTCTTGGAGGGATGGACGTTGACGTCGACTTCGCCGGGATCGCAATCGATGAATATGCATACCACCGGGTAACGGTCCGCGGGGAGTATGCCCCGGTAAGCCTCCCTGACCGCCGCGAATACGACCCTGTCGCGGAAATTCCGGCCGTTGACGAAGAAGGAGATCCCGGAAGCGCCGAACCTGGAAAGATGAGGCAGGCCCGCCCAGCCCGTAAGCCGGAAAAACGGCGACGACAATTCCAGGGGTACGAGGTACTTCCCGTCCTCCCCGGCGTACCGAATCGCGCGGGCGGTCCGCGTCTCCGGCCCTTCGTAGGAGAATTCCCCCCTGCCGTCGGACATGCGGAACGAGATCCCCTCGCGGGGGATCGCCACCATGTGGTAGACCTCCCACAGGTGGGCCATCTCGGTGCGAGGCGTCTTCAGGAACTTGCGCCTCGCGGGCACGTTGCCGAAAAGGTCCGACACGACCACCGTGGTGCCCGCGGGGGCTCCGACCCATCGCTGGGGTTCGGCCGCCCCCCCGGAGACCTCTATCTCCGCGGCCTGGGGATAGCCCGCGGGGCGTGTCACTATCCTTACCCTCGCCACCGAGGCGATGGAAGGGAGCGCTTCCCCCCTGAAGCCGTACGTGGAGATCTTCTGGAGGTCCTCCGCAGTACGGATCTTGCTGGTGGTGTGCCGCAGGACCGCAAGCGCCGCCTCGTCGGCGGTCATCCCTATCCCGTCGTCCGAGACCCGCAGCGTGAAGGGAAACGCCCCTGACACCTCGGCCTCGATTCGCGAGGCGCCGGCGTCCACGGCGTTTTCGAGAAGCTCCTTGAGGACCGAGGCGGGCCGCTCGACCACTTCGCCGGCCGCGATCTGGTTGATCACCCCGTCGTCCAGAAGCTGGATCCTGCCTGCCACGACCTCAGCCGTCGCCGCCGATGCGTATCTCGGCGGGCGCCCGGCCCTCCATCTTCCGCATGAAACGCTCCCGAAGGCGGGCCGCCGGCTTTTCGCCCATGAGCGCGCGGGTGATCTTCTTTCCCTCCTCGACTCCGGGCTGATCGAACGGGTCTATCCCGGCGCACTCGCCCACGATCGCCGTGACCCACTCCCAGAAGTGCAGGAACGCCCCGATGTGAACCTCGTCCCGTCCCCCCAGCTCGATCCTCGCGACAGGCCTGCCGGCGTTCCACAACGCCCCGATCGTGCCCTCGAACTCCGCCTCGAACAGATCCCGAAGGGGTCTCCCCCCCAGCGTCGACATGTCGGGCGCGAAACCCGCACGGGGGACGTTCCCCGCTTCCCTGCCTTCCATCCATCGGACGAAGGTATAGATCTTGTCGGCGGGGCCGTCCTGGTAGAGCTGCACCTGCGAATGCTGGTCGGTCACGCCCACCGCCCGCGCCGGCGTCTGGCCGATGCGCGTTCCGTCCGGCCGCTTCTTCCCCAGGCTTTCAGCCCATAGCTGCTGCCACCACTCGGCCACGCGGTCAAGCCCCTGGCCGTATGTCATCCAGACGTGTACCGGCTTCGGATCGGAGAGCATGTAGTGCGCGTACACCGCCGAGGCGAACAGGATCGGGTTCTCCTCCGGCTTCTTGTCCCGGAATAGCGCCTCCATCCGCCGCGCCCCCGCGAGCAGCCGATCGATCGATACCCCGGCCGCGGCCAGCGGGAGGAGACCGACCGGCGACAAAACGGAAAACCTCCCCCCGACGTTGGGGGGTACGGGATAGGCGGCGATCCCTTCCTCCCTCGCCATCCGGCGGAAAATCCCCTTCTCCGGATCGGTGACGAGGACGAGGCGCTCCTTCCAGGCGCCTCCGTTCGCCTTCTTCAATGCATCGATGGCGATGGCAAGCTGAGCGTTCGTCTCGGCGGTCCCTCCCGACTTGCTGATGGCGACGACGACGGTCTTCTTCATCGGCAGGGAGCGCATGACGGGGAGGAAGGCGTCGGGATCGACATTGTCGGCGACGGTCACTGCAAGGCCCTTCGGCGTCCCCCCGACCCCTTCCAGGACGGCCTTCGTTCCAAGCGCGGAGCCGCCGATCCCCAAGACAAGCATATGCGTGAATCGTTTCCGCAGCCGCGCCGCGTCGCGGGAAAGGAGGCGAACCTCCTTCTCGAGATACGGAAGATCGGGGAAGCCGATCTCCCCGGCCGCGTGCCGGCGCGCGACGGCCAAGGCCGCTTTTTCCGCCCGCCGCAGGGCCGCCCGAAGGGACCGCGCAGTCAATCCTTCCCCGCTGCGCAGGTTCTTTTCGAGCACCAACGAGAAGTCGAAACGGATGTCCAGTCCGTCTTTCAACCTTTCCCCCATGTCAAAAAATACTGTAATGCAAACAAACGCCCGGAAGGCGTTACACGCCTTCCGGGCTCCGTATCGGAATCAAATCAGGCCTTGACCTCTTCCTTTCCCGAGACGACCCGGAAGCGGGAATCCATCTTCTTCAGGCGGTCGACGATCCCGCCGTACTCCAGCTCGCTGTACGGAAGCATCGCGGGTCCGAAGAAGCCCTGGCGGCGCAGGTCCTCGGACTTCGCCGACACCTTCGTGCGGACGTATTCCCAGTACGGATGATCGAACGCGTCCGCGGGTTCCGTGAGCTTGCCGTTCTTCACGCAGAAGGCGAGGCAGGAGACGATCGGCGGACCGTCGAAGAAGGAGATTCCCGTGTTCGCGGCCACCGGCATCAGCGCTCCGTGGTGGCTCCCCCGCATGAATCCCGCGACCAGGTGCCCGATCGTGAATGGGGAAAGGACCTCCCCGGTGGCGGGGAAGTTCCCCTGGACCCGGACCAGCATGACCGGGTCATCCTTGCCGGTGTACTTGCCCGCGATGTTGTGCAGGCGGGTCGTGCTGACCGCCGCCGCGATGTCTCCCGTGGCGCGGGAGTAGATCGATTCGACGACGAACCGCTCCTGGTCCCGCAGCAGCGCGGCGATGTTGTAGAGGTCCTCGGGGGCGTTGAGGTCGATGATCCGGTCCCCCTCGGTATTTTCAACGTCCATGATCCGGAAAGTGAACCCCTGCCCGACCTTGGGGGAGAGAATGAGCCCGGCGCTGTGCATCGGGTCCGCGAACGCCATGTAGCAGGGAAGATTGTAGGCGCCAGGGTCAGTCTTGTCCGCGGCGAACAGGAGGAACGGCTCGTTGGAACGCTCCTCGAAGGTCATCTCCGCCACGGCGGGCCCCATCCCCTTCACGTTTCCGGAGAAGGAGTCCTTCAGCAGGTCCTGCCCCGCGCCGTAAAGTCCCTGCGCCTTGGCCACCTCCGTCCCCGCGAGGAAGGCGTCCCATGCGAGCTTATGGACCTTCTCGTTCAGGTTGCCGCCGGTGTGCGTCATCAGGATCGCGATGTCGTCGCCGGTGTAGCCGATATAGGTGTCGATCAGGAAACCCTTCCCGAGCTCGGCGACCTTCCTGCGGACCTCCTCGAGGAGTTTCGCGCTCGGCCGGATATGGCCACCGATGGACCCGATGTCCGCCTTGATGACGGATAACGTGAGCTTCATCACTGCCTCCTTCCCTGGGAAGTTTGTGGGGCGAACGTTGTGTCTCGGTACCACTGGACGAACTTTTTCACGCCGGCCTCCACGGAAATGCTCGGGGCGTACCCGATCTCCGCGCGGGCCCGCGAAATGTCGGCATAGGTCACGGGAACGTCCCCCGGCTGGAGGGGCAGGATTTTCCGCTTCGCCCGGGCCCCGGTGGACTTCTCCAGCAGGGCCACGAGATCCGCCAGGGAAATGGTCGCCGACTCCCCCAGGTTGTAGACGCGATAGCCGCCGGGAGCGGAGAGCGCTCCGAGGACGCCGTTCACGATGTCGTCGATGTACGTGTAGTCCCTCCGGGTCGTCCCGTCGCCGTAGATCTCGATTTCCTCCCCCGCCAGGAGCTTCCGGGTGAACTTGTGGATCGCCATTTCCGGCCGCTGCCCCGGCCCGTAGACCGTGAAGAAACGGAGGGAAACGATGTTCATGGCGTAGAGGTGGGCCCACGTGTGGCACAGCAGTTCGCCGGCCTTCTTGGTCGCCGCGTACGGGCTGACGGGGTGGTCCACGAAATCGTCTTCGGAGAAGGGAATCTTGGTGTTCCCCCCGTACACGGAGGACGAGGATGCGAAAAGGACGCGGGGAACGGCCCGGTCCTTCGCCCAGGAAAGGACCCGGACGGTTCCCATGACGTTGACGTCGGCGTAGCCGGCGGGATCCGCTACCGAAGGGCGGACTCCGGCCTTGGCGGCGAGGTGGATGACCGCGGCCGGGGGCTCCCCCGCTCCCCAGCGCGAAAGCGCCCCCTGGTCGCGGATGTCCCCCTCGAGGAAATCGAACCCGGGGAAAGCTTTAAGCGCCGCCAGGTTCCGTTCCTTGATGGCCCTGTCGTAGAAGGGATCGAAGTTGTCCAGCCCGAATACCCTGTCGCCGCGCTTGAGAAGCGCCAGGGCCACGTGGGATCCTATGAAACCGGCAACGCCTGTTATGAAGACGGATTCTGACAACCGGTCCTCCTGCTCGGGAGGGGCGTCGTGGTACGCCCCATACTATCACTAATTCGCGAAACGAATGCAATAACGCCTCGGCCCCGTCAAGCCGGCCCTCGCCGGCTTGACAGGGCGCCTGGTTCGCCTGACAATACCCGGTACGGCGGCATAGCCAAGTGGTAAGGCAGAGGACTGCAAATCCTTTATCCCCCGGTTCAAATCCGGGTGCCGCCTCCATTTCTCCTTCCCCTCCACCCCGAAAACCGTGAGCCGGCGGGCATCGAATGGCCGTGCGCCCATCGGCGCCTGCGGATCGTCCGGCTTCCGCCGGGCACAGGATTTTCCGACGGACCCGTTTTCGTGCGGTCCGGTTTTTGTGCTATGTTTTCACAGGCGCCCGGGTGGCGGAACTGGCAGACGCACGGGACTTAAAATCCCGAGGCTTCAACAAGCCGTGGGGGTTCAATTCCCCCCCCGGGCACCAGCCTTCGCTCCTCACCGCAGCATGAAACCGGGGGTTCGGAGCTTCGGCTGGCTGCGCCACCTGAACGAGGGCTGTCCGCCGTAGCCACGAAGCGCCTTATATTTGCTTACGCGAGGGGCGAAGGCGGGCACCCCGATGGAAAAGGAGGTTTCACATGTCCCGCACGGTCCGCTTAATCGGCTTGATATCGGTTCTCGCGTTTGCGCTTATCTTCATGGGAGCGGCCAAGGACGCGCGGAAGGCGGCCGCGCCCGCAAGGGCGAAGGCGCCGGCGATCGACGCGAGGATCGGCGTGATCTCGATTCTCACGGGCCAGGGGTCCGGCTACGGAGAAGCGATCACCAACGGCCTGAAGCTGGCCGTGAACGAGATCAACGCGAAGGGCGAGGTGAAGATCGAGCTCGTGATCGAGGACTCCTCCGGGAAGCAGGAGCAGGCGCTGGCGGCGGGACAGAAGCTCATCAACTCCTCGAGGGTCGCCGCCATCATCGGGCCGACTCTTTCCACCGAGATGAAGGTCGTGGGGCCGGAGGCGAACGCCAGCGGTGTGCCCATCATGGGGACGTCCACCACCGCCGCAGGCATCACGAAGATCGGGAAGTACGTCTTCCGCAACTCCCTGCCGGAATCCCAGGCCATACCGGCGTCCGTCTCGAAAGCGGTGAATAAATACAAAATAAGGAAAGTGGCGATTCTCTACGGCAACGACGACGTCTTCACGAAGTCCGGCTTCGACACGATGAAGAAGGTCGCCGAAGACCTCAAGCTCCACATCGTCGCCATCGAAACGTTCCAGAAAGGGCAGTCCGACTACAAGGCACAGCTGACCAAGATCAAGGGGCTTTCCCCGGACGCCGTTTTCTGCTCCGCCCTGTACGAAGAGGGAGCGGTCATCCTTTCACAGGCGAGGAAAATGGGAATCAAGGTTCCCTTCGTCGGCGGGAACGGGTTCAACTCCCCCAAGGTGATCGAGATAGCGAAGGGGGCCGCGGAAGGGCTCGTGGTGGCCACCCCGTGGTTCGCCGACAGGAACGACCCGAAGGTGAAGGCGTTCGTCTCCCGGTACGATAAGGCATACGGCAAGAAACCGGACCAGTTCGCCGCCCAGGCGTACGATGCGCTCTACATTATGGCGGAAGCGTTGAAGAATGCGGGAGCGGCCGACCGGGACAGGCTGAGGAACGCGCTGGCGGGCATACGCAACTTCGACGGGGTCCTGGGCAGGTTCTCCTTCGACGCGGACAGGGACGTCGTCATGGAGCCCAACGTCCTCATCATAAAGGGCGGAAAGTTCCAGGTGTTCAGGTAGAACCGGTCGGTTTCGGGGAGCGCGGTTGTTCGCCGAACAGCTGATCAACGGCATCACCCTGGGCAGCATATACGCCGTAGTGGCGCTCGGGTACACCCTCGTCTTCGGCGTGCTCGACATCATCAACATGGCCCACGGGGAGATTTTCATGTTCGGGGCGTTCGTCGGGATGCTGATCGCGACGAAGGCCCATGCCCCGCTTTGGGCGGCTTTCCTCGGCGCCATTGCCGTTACGGGGCTCATGGGCTACATGCTGGAGCGTTTCGCGCTGCGGCCGCTCCGCGGACGGCAGGGCGGATCGGCGCTCGCTCCCCTCATCAGCACCATAGGCGTATCGATACTCCTCGAAAACTCCGCCCATAAACTTTTCGGCGCGGGGAACCAGCTGTTCGAGACGCCCTTCGCGGAGATCAGGTTCGAGGTCGGGCCGGTCACCGTCTACCTCGTCCAGGCCGTGATCCTCGCGATCGCCGTCATCCTGATGGCCGGACTGTCGCTGTGGCTCTATAAATCGAAGGCCGGCAAGGGGCTGCGCGCCACGGCGGAGAACCTCGATACCGCGGGGCTTCTTGGAGTGGACACGACGAAGATCATAACGGCGACGGTCGTCATCGCCTCATCGATGGGAGGCGTGGCGGGAGTCCTGGTCGGAATGGCGTTCAACTACATCAACAACCAGATGGGACTTTCCATGGGGCTGAAAGGCCTTGCGATCATCATCTTCGGGGGGATGGGAAGCGTCGCGGGAGCGGTCGCCGGCGGGGCGATCCTGGGCCTGTCCGAAACCTTCGTCGTCGCATATGGGAGCTCCGGGTACCGGGACGCCATCGCGTTCATCGCGATCATCGTCGTTCTGCTTGTAAGGCCGCAAGGGCTCTTCGGTCAGGCGCATCCGGAAACGCAGCGGTAGCCCTCCATGCCACCGGACTGGCTCAATCCTTACCATCTGCAGGTGGCGTCCTTCATGCTCGTCAACGTGCTCCTCGCGGTGAGCATCTACGTGACGCTTTCCACGGGTCAGCTTTCCCTGGGGAACGCCGGGTTCATGAGCATAGGCGCGTATGCGTCCGCGATTCTCACGACCGCCCACGGGATGCCCATCCCCGCCGGCGTGCTCCTGGGCTCGGTCCTGGCGGGGGCCTTCGGCGTCCTCGTGGGAATCCCCGCCCTGCGGCTCAAGGGGGTTTACCTCGCCATAGCGACGCTCGGATTCGGCGAGGTCGTGCGGGCCGTCTTCATCAACTGGGAATCCCTGACCGGCGGCGCGGTGGGAATTGCGGAGATCCCCCAGATGGGCAGGGAGATTTTGGCGGCCTTGAGGGAGTCGGGCTTCACCCCGGAGACCGTCGGCTTGAGGAGCAACCAGTTCATAAGCCTTTCCGTGTTCCTGATCCTGCTGGCGGCCGCGGTTCTGTCGACCCTTTTTTTCCTCAGGCTTTCCTCCTCCAGGGCCGGCAGGGCCTACGCCGCGATCCGCATGGACGAGGCGGCGGCGGAGGCGGCGGGAATAGACGCGACTTACTACAAGGTGCTCGCATTCAGCCAGGGGGCACTCCTCTCCGGGTTCGCCGGGGCCCTGTTCGCCCACTCCACCTCATACATCAGCCCCGCGGATTTCACCTACCACCGCGCCGTGGAGATCTTAGTGTTCGCGGTCTTCGGAGGCAGCGAGCATCTTTTCGGACCCGTGTTCGGGGCGATGTTCCTGACCGCGGTGCCCGAAGCGCTCCGGTTCGTAAGCGACTACCGGTACATCGTCTACGGGATCATTTTGGTTCTCATGATGATATTCCGCCCGCAGGGGGTGATCGACCAGGCATTGCTTGATCGGTTTGCGCGCGGCGGATCGCCCGGGGGCTCGTAAATGTCGCTCCTCCGTGTCGATAAGGTCGGGAAAAACTTCGGAGGCCTCGCGGCCGTTGACTGCGTGTCCTTTTCGGTCGGCGAAGGGGAAATCCTGGGGCTGATCGGCCCCAACGGCGCCGGCAAGACCACCCTGTTCAACCTCATCACGTCCACGTTCGCGCCGACCGGCGGCCGCCTCCTCTTCCGCGGCGAAAGCATCGCGGGACTTGCCCCCCACTCCATCGTCCGCAAGGGGATCTGCCGGACTTTCCAGAACATCCGCCTGTTCCCCCGCATGACCGCGCTGGAGAACGTGATGGTCGGAAGGCATCCCAGAAGCGGGGCCGGGATCTGGGGGGGCGTCCTTCGAACCAGGCGCCAGAGGAACGAGGAGGCTGATATCCGGGAGAAATCCGGGGAACTGCTGGCGCTCATGGGCCTTTCGGGATGCGGCGATCTGACGGCGGGAAAGCTTCCCTACGGGCACCAGAGGCGCCTGGAGATCGCAAGGGCCATGGCGGCCGAGCCGAAGCTCCTGCTGCTGGACGAGCCGGCGGCGGGCATGAACGAGAGCGAGACCCGCGAAATCCAGTCCCTCATACTCGCGATCCGCGGGATGGGCGTAACGGTCCTTCTGATCGAGCACGACATGTCCCTCGTCATGAAGGTGTGCGACCGGCTTGTCGTACTGAATTTCGGGAGGAAGATAGCGGAAGGCGCCCCCGCGGAGATACGCGCGAACCCGGAGGTCGTCGAGGCCTATCTCGGAAGGGAGGAGGAGGGGGAGGACGGGGATGCTTGAAGTCAGGGGGCTTTCGACCTCCTACGGGAGCATAAAGGCTCTTAAAGGCGTCGACCTCGACGTCGAGGAGGGCACGATAGCCTGCATCCTGGGGGCGAACGGGGCAGGCAAGACGACGCTCATGAAGACGGTTTCCGGCCTGCTTGCGCCGGCGGGAGGAACGATATCGTTTCGGGGTGAGGACATCGCGGGGCTCCCGCCTGATAGAATCGTAAGAAAGGGGATCGCGCTCGTGCCGGAAGGAAGGGCGATCCTGTCGCGGATGACGGTGCTGGAGAACCTCGAGATGGGGGCATACCACAGGAAGGACGGCGGGATAAGGAAGGACCTTGACGCCGTCATGGCGCGGTTCCCCGTCCTTGGCGCGAGGAAGGAGCAGCGCGGGGGCTCCCTTTCCGGCGGAGAGCAGCAGATGCTGGCAATAGCCCGCGCACTCATGTCCAGGCCGCGCCTCCTGCTCATGGACGAGCCCTCGCTGGGACTGGCACCGCTGGTCGTCGCGGACATCTTCCGGATAGTCCGCGAGATAAACGCGGAGGGCACTACCGTGCTCCTTGTCGAACAGAACGCAAGGCAGGCGCTCAAAGTCTCCAGCCGGGCATACGTGCTGGAAACCGGGAAGATCGTGCACGCCGGGCCGGCGGCGCAGATGCGGAACGATCCGAAGATCATGGAGTCGTACCTCGGCGGAAGGCAGGCGTGAGATACTTAAAAAAAGAACGATCAGGCGATCCGGAGGATTCCCGATGGCGATGAACAAGGCGCAATTCCCGCCCCTGGCCCCGGTCGATTACATCCCGAGAATACGCGACAACTACGCCCGGCTCGGATACACGCCGTACAAGTGGGTCGTAAGCCAGGATCCGCCGCCGTGGGCGCCGCTCGGCAAACCGCTTTCGGAATGCCGCCTGGGGCTAGCCGCCTCGGGGGGCATCTACCTGGCAGGCCAGGTGGCCTTCCATTACAAGGACGACACGTCCCTTCGCGAGATCCCCGCCGACGCGGATTCATCCGCCCTCCGGGCGACGCATTTCGCGTACGATCTTTCCGTCGCGCGGACGGACCCGAACGTCGTTTTCCCCATAGACACCCTGCGGCGGCTGGTCCGCGAAGGAATCGTCGGGTCCCTTGCAGGCCGGCTCCAGACGTTCATGGGCGGGATCTACTCGACGCGCCGCGTCATGACGGAGCTGGCCCCGCAGCTTCTCCGGCGGCTCCGGGAAGAGGAGGTCGACGCGGTCCTCCTCGTCCCCGTCTGACCGGTCTGCCACCAGTCCGTGGGACTGGTCGCAAGGCACCTGGAGGCGGCGGGGATCCCGACGCTCTGCATGACGAGCGCCCTCGACATCACGAACGCGGTCCGGCCGCCCCGCGCGGCTTTCCTCGACTACCCCCTTGGGCACACGACGGGCAAGCCGGGCGAGCCCGAGCTGCAGCGGCGGATCATGCTCGAGGCTCTCGACGCGTTTACCTCCCTGTCGTCGCCGGGAACGGTCAAGGCCCTCCCCTTCCGCTGGTCGGACGACGAAAGCTGGAAGGACAGTGTCTTCGCAGAAGGCGACGACCGGCAGCCGCGCCACGACACGCCGCAGTACCAGTGCGAGGCGGACAGGCAGCTCGCGGAAAAGGCCGGC
>DATBLU010000312.1:0-4494 GCA_036555205.1 Candidatus Deferrimicrobiaceae bacterium | reverse complement strand
TGCAGCCCCGTGATCCACCCCTCCGTCCGGGTACAGAGCGCGTGAAAGTGATCCTCGGAAAGCCGCAGACGGCACATCTCCTTGAAGTAATGCCGCGTTTCTTCGACGTCGAACCGCAGGTCCTCCCAACGGACCGACAGGACCTCGCCCCGTGACCGAAGGCGCTCCATGGGCAGCGGAGGATCCTTGCGCGTGCCGATGACAATCCTGATATTGGCCGGAACGTAGCGGAGAAGAAAATCCAGGATTGCATGAATCGTCCGGTCCCGGATTACGTGGTAATCGTCCAGGATGACAGCGATCCGCGATGCCGCGCCGGCCAGGTCATGGACGAGGCTCGTGGCCACGTCTTCCATCAGCACGTCCGGATTTTCCGCAAGAAGTTCGAGAGCTTCCCCGCCTAACTCCGGCCTGGCAGCCTGGATCGCGGAGATCAGGTGGACGAGGAACCGGCGGGGATCGTTGTCGAAGTCATCCAGCGACAGCCAGGCAGCCGCAATTCCGCGCTTTTGAAACGCCCGATAACATTCGGAAAGGACCGTGGTCTTCCCCGACCCGGCCGGCGCCGAGACGACAGCGATGCGATGCAGATCCGAATTCGCAAGTTCTGCGGATAGCCGCGGCCGCGGCATGTGGCGCACGCCCATGGTGGGCGGTCTCAGCTTGGTCGCCAGCGCCCGGCGCCTGAAGCCCTTTTCCATGCCTCACTCCCCTCGTCCGCACACAGGCATATCGATATGCGGCGAGGGAGGCATTATACCAATTGCGGTGTTTTCTCCATTATCCCCATGGCGCACCGCTTTTGCGTTCAGCCGACGGATTGCAGTTTTCCTTCCAGGTGGACCGTGCTGGCCTGGGGCCCCTTCTCGCCCGTCTCTTCGTGGAACCTGACCAGGGTTCCCTTCTCAAGCCGGTCGAAATCGGCGTTCACCAGGCTGTTCCTGTGGAAGTAGATCTCCCGCCCGTCGGGAGTCTCGATGAAGCCGCATTCCTTCGCGCGATCCAGCCGGGCGATGCGCCCGCGCGGCGGCTCTTCGTGGACTTTTATCTTGCGGCGATGCCGCCGCGCGTAGTCCTCGAGCTGCCTCCGCGCAGCGTCGAAGGCGTCGCGCACGGCAACGTAGATGTCTTCGTTGGCGTGGTGCAAGGAGGGCTCCCGGCTCACGACTATCTCTTCGCCCGGGACGGTAAGCTCGATACGCACATGTTGCAGCTTTCCCTGCCGGTGGTGACGGTGACGGGATTCCACGACGACCCGGCAGCCCATTATCAGGCCGGAGAAACGGTCCAGCTTCCCGGCGCGCTCGCTGATCGCAAGCTCGATGGCGCTTGAATGGGGCATGTTCCGGAAAGTTATCTGCAGGGGCAGGCGCATCGGGGTCACCTCCATGCAATACTCGACGAGTTGGTTCGGAGGCTGAATCCCAATATCCTTACAACTCTATTCTAATACATGCGGAATTTCAGGCAACATCGGCTGCGGCCGAACCCGGCTCCCGGTCCTTCGCGTGGTCGCGCGCGATGAGCATGTAGATGGAGGGGATGACGAACAGGGTGAAGAGTGTGCCGATGAACATCCCGCCGACCAGGACCAGCCCTATGGAGTTCCGCGCGGCGGCGCCGGCGCCTGTGACGAGGGTCAGCGGGAAGTGGCCGCCGATGGTGGCTGCGCTGACCATCAGTATCGGGCGGAGCCTGGTCATGGCCGCCTGGCGCACGGCGTCCAGCTTGGACATGCCCCGGAGCTGCAGTTGGTTGGCGAATTCGACGACCAGGATGCCGTTCTTCGACACCAGCCCGACGAGGGTCACCAGGCCGACCTGCGAGTAGATGTTGAGGGTGGTGGTCCAGCCGCTTGTCCAGAACGGGACGTTGGGATCGGGCATCTTCAGGAACGTGAAAATCAGCGCCCCGAACATGGCCAGAGGCACCGATCCCGCCAGGATGACGAACGGATCGCGGAAGCTGTTGAACTGGGCCGCCAGCACCAGGAAAATGAGGATGACGGCCAGGCCGAAGGCGGGCAGGAACCTTTGCCCCTCGGTGCGCAGCTGGCGGGACTCTCCCGTGTAATCGATGACGTAGCCCTTGGGCAGGATTTTTGCCGCTTCGTCCTCCATGTAGCGCAGCACCTCGTCAAGCGGCCGGACGGCCACGCCGCTTATCTTGACCGCGTTCAGCTGCTGGAAACGGTTGAGCGAGCGGGGCACGACCGATTCGCGTATCGTGGCCACGGTGCTCAAAGGCACCAGCCTGCCGTTCGGTCCGGTGACGTAGACGTCCTTAAGCTGGTCGGGGTTGAGACGGTTTGCCCGCTGGATCTGGGGAATGACCTTGTAGCTGCGTCCGGCGATGTCGAACCGGTTCACGAAGTCGCCGCCGACAAGGTTTCTCAGGTCGGCGCCGACCTGCTCCAGGCTCAAGCCCAGGGAGCCCACCTTGTCCCGGTCGATGACGAATTCGGACTGCGGCTGGTCTATCTTGACGTCGATCACGGGCGGGAACGCGAACATCCGGCTTTGCATCGCCTTAAGCTGCAACCGGTTCGCAAACTCCAGGATCTGCGGGGATTCGGCGGTCGACGCCAGGACGAATTCGACCGGGAAATCGCCGCCACCGGGCAGGGCAGGCGGGGTGACCGGGAAGATTCGGATCCCGGGGATCTTCTGCAGCCCCTGGTGGACATCGGGCAGGATCTCGAATATGGTTCGCTCCCGCTCCTTCCAAGGTTTCACGACCATTCCGCCGAATCCGGAGTTCGGGAAGGTGATCTGGAAGGTGAAGTCTGTTTCAGGCACGCCCTGGAAGATCCTGTTGACCTCCGCGGCGTAGAGGCTGTTCTGGTCGATGGTGGAGTTGGCGGATGAATCGAGGATGCCGAAAATGACCCCCTGGTCCTCCATCGGGGCCAGCTCCTTGGCGGACATTATGAACATCGGGATGGTGACTAGGGACACCGCGATCCAGACGGCGTAGACCGCCGGACGCGACGAAAGGGTTGCGTCGAGGCGGCGGCCGTACGCGTTTTTCAGCCGCTCGAAGTCGCGGGTGATGCGGCCGGCCAGGCCGCGTTCCTCGGCGCCGGGCTTGAGCAGCCGGGCTGACATGACCGGCGACAGGGTCAGGGCGACGATCCCGGATATGGCGACCGCCCCGGCCAGCGTGAAGGCGAACTCGCGGAAGAGGGAGCCTGTAAGACCCCCCTGCAGGCCGATCGGCAGGTAGACCGCCGCCAGCGTGACGGTCATGGCGATGATCGGCCCGACCAGTTCCCGGGCGCCGGACAGTGCAGCTTCCAGGGGCGTTTTCCCTTCGCGCATGTGTCGCTCCACGTTCTCGACCACCACGATGGCGTCGTCGACCACCAGCCCGACCGAGAGAACGATGGCCAGAAGGGTCAGCAGGTTCAGGGTGAAACCGAAAGCCTGCATCAGGAAGACGCCTCCGACAAGCGACAACGGTATCGCCACTACCGGCACAAGGACCGAACGGAAGGAGCCCAGGAACAGGAAAATGACCAGGACGACTATAAGCAGGGTGTCGCCCAGGGTTTTGATCACCTCGCTGATTGCGTTGGAAATGTAGTTGGTGGCGTCGTAGGCGACGCGCGCCTCGAGACCGACCGGAAGGTCCCGCTGGATGGATTCCATCTCCGCCTTCACCCGCTTGATTACGTCGAGGGAGTTGGCGTTGGGAAGCGGCCATATCCCCATGAAGACCGCGGTCTGGCCGGAGAAGCGGACTTCGGCGTCGTAGTCCTCGGCCCCAAGCACGACATCGGCGATATCGCCCAGCCTCACGATGGTTCCGTCGTGCTGGCGCAACACCAGGCGCTTGAACTCTTCGACCGTTCTCAAGTCGGTGTTTGCCGTGAGGTTGACCTGGATGTAGGCCCCCTTGCTCCGCCCGAGGGCGGAGAGGAAGTTATTGGCGGCCAGCGCCTGGCGCACCTGGACGGGACTGATGTCGAGGGCGGCCATGCGGTCGGGCTTGAGCCAGACGCGCATGGCGAAGGTGCGGGCGCCCAGGACGTCGGCCCGCTGCACTCCCTGGATGGCGGAGAGGCGCGGCTGGACGATGCGCACCAGGTAGTCGGTGATCTCGTTCTGCTGAAGTATGTCGGAACTGAAGCTCAGGTAGGCCGAGGCGAACCGGCTGTCGGCCGACTCGATGTTGATGACCGGCACTTCAGCCTCCGGGGGGAGGTCGCGGCGCACCTGGTCCACCTTGGAGCTGATCTCCGCGAGGGCCTTGGTTGAATCGTAGTTGAGCCGTAGCCGCACGTTGATGGTGGAGAGGCCGAGGGCGCTCTGCGATTCCATGTACTCGATGCCGTCGGCGGCTGCGATCGCGCGCTCCAGCGGGGAGGTGATGAAGCCGCGCACCAGGTCCGCGCTCGCGCCGATGTATACGGTGGTGACGGTGACCATTGCGTTCTCGCTGCGCGGGTACTGGCGGACGTTGATGGTCCGGATCGCCTGCAGGCCGCCGATG
>DATBLU010000300.1:0-3668 GCA_036555205.1 Candidatus Deferrimicrobiaceae bacterium | reverse complement strand
GCTTCTCCTTAAGTAAAGGGACGTTCTTAAACTTTTTAACCTGTTTGGATCCGAATATTAAAAAGTTTAAGAACGTCCCTAACTTTAGTGGATGTCGGCGCGGGCCTTCTCGGCCAGCGCGTTGACGATGCGGTCGATCTGTGCCTTGTTGTCCCCTTCCGCCATGATGCGCAGGACGGGCTCGGTGCCGCTGTACCGCACAACGATCCGCCCCCGGGAGCCGAGCTTTTTATCGAACTCGGCCTTGGCCTTCTGGAACCCCTTCATGTTTTCGAGCGGGACGCGGTGCTTAAGCTTTATGTTCAGGAGCACCTGCGGGTAGGCGACAAGCTCTTTCCCCAGGTCGGCGACCCTTTTCCCCGACCCGATCATGACAGCCAGAAGCTGGAGGGCCGCGAGCACGCCGTCTCCCGTGGTCGCATGGTCCAGGAAAATCAGGTGCCCGGACTGCTCCCCGCCGAAGTTGTAGCCGTTGGCGCGCATCGTCTCGACCACGTAGCGGTCGCCCACCTGGCTGCGCACGAGGCGCACTTTCCTCTCTTTAAGGAACAGCTCGAGCCCGATGTTGCTCATAACCGTCGCGACGACGGTGTTCTTCCGGAGTTTCCTGGTCCGGACCATCTCATCGGCGCAGATCGCCATGATCCGGTCGCCGTTGAGCACGTCACCGTTGTGGTCGACGACGATCACCCGGTCCGCGTCGCCGTCGAGCGATATCCCCAGGTCCGCCCGGTGCTCCCGCACTTTCGCGGAAACGACTTCCGGGAAAAGGGAGCCGCAGTTCTCGTTGATGTTGAGCCCGTTGGGAGAAACGCCGATGGAGATCACCTCCGCGCCCAGCTCCTGGAACACCTGCGGGGCGATGCGGTAGGCGGCGCCGTTGGCGCAATCGACCACAATGCGCAAGCCGTCCAGCGACAGGTGCGAAGGGAACGTGTTCTTCAGGTACACGATGTACCGGCCGGTCGCGTCGTCGATCCTTTGCGCCTTGCCGATCTGGGGCGACGGGGGGCGCGATTCCCTCAGGTGATCGCCGAACATGATCTCCTCGATCCGCTCCTCCAACTGGTCGGGGAGCTTGAACCCGTCCCGCCCGAAGAACTTGATCCCGTTGTCCTGGTACGGATTGTGCGACGCGGATATCACCACGCCGGCGTCCGCCCGCATGGAATGGGTGAGAAACGCGATGCCCGGGGTCGGCAGCGGGCCCACGAGCAGGACGTCGCCTCCCATCGCGCAGATCCCGGCGGAGAGCGCGGTTTCGAACATGTACCCGGAGAGGCGGGTGTCCTTGCCGATTACGACCTTGTGCCGCCCGCCGTTGTTGCGGAATATGTGCGCGACCGCCTGCCCGAGCGCCAGCGCGTTCTCGACGGTCATGGGGTCGTTGTTGGCGACGCCCCTTACTCCGTCCGTCCCGAAAAGCTTTCGCCGCAAGAGGTTCCCCCTATTTCCTGAAATAGATCGTCACGCGCACGACCGGATTCCCGACGATTCTAGCATGCCCCTCCCGCAATTCCACCCGCGCGTTTTCCGCAAGGGATTCCGATGCATTTTCAGGAATCGACACGGGCACCGGCAGGGATTCCAGCCGTGAAAATTCGTCCGGGAGCGCCTCTACCTCCATGGACGGGGGCACGATCTCGATCTTCGTAATCCTTCGGCGCGACTCCGTGTTGCCCAGGAGCTTCACGTATAAAGGGACCCTGCGCCGCTCGAGCCGCTCCAGGGATACCTCTATCGCGTTTGGATAGACGCGCTGCACCTTGATCCCCGGCGGCACCTTTATCGAACTGTCGTTCATGTGCAACACCTGCCTGCCGGGCCTTGCGTTGGACAGGTCGATCGCCGCGCTTATTTCCGCCGGCTGCAGCGTCCCTAAAAGATACGGCGGACCCGAGAGCCGCACCTCCACCTGCCGATCGATCTTGTTCGTGATGGTCATCCCCGCCGGCACGTTGCGGATCTCCAACGGGACGACGAATCCGACCTGCACCTTGCTCTCTCCCGCGACGAACCACCACAGGGCTATGGCCAGGCCCAGGGCAAGGGCCTTCAGCCCCAGGTTCTTCCCGACCACGCCCCGCAGGAAATCGAGCATGTCAGCCGGCCCCGCCTTGTGTCTCTGCGCCCTTCGAGAACAGCCTGGAAAGGATGTCTTTTAATTCCATCGCGCTCCCTATGCTTTTCATCTGCCGGTCGTGGAAGACCGTGACCTTCCCCGTCTCCTCGGATATCACCACTGAGACGGCGTCGGTATCGGCCGAGACGCCCCATCCGGCCCGGTGCCTGGTCCCCATGGTTCTTACGACCGAGGATTCGGCGGGGATCGGCAGGATCACGCCTGCCGCCGCGACGCGGTCGCCCCTGATGACTACCGCGCCGTCATGCACGGGAGACCGGGGAGAAAGGATCGATGCGAGCAGCTCGTGGGAAAAGATGGCGTCGAGCTTCTTGCCGTGCTCGACGTGCTCCTGGAGTCCCATTTCCCTCTCGAGAAGGAGAATCGCGCCGATCCGGTCGGCCGCCAGCCTGAAGGTGCAGTGCGCCAGGTCGTTCAGGAAATCGGCGGGAGGGGCCGCCGGGTTCTTTCCGAATATGCGCGCCTGCCCCACCTTGGCCAGGCCGCGCCGTATCTCGCTCTGGAAGATCACCACCAGGATGATGATGAGCCCTCCGAGGAAGTTCCCGACCAGCCACTGGAACGTGACCATGCCCAGCTTCTTCGAAACGACGAACATCGCCAGCATGAGCAGGAGGCCGAACAGCATCTGCACCGCGCGCGTGCCGCGAATGAAAAGGAGGATCCAGTAGATGATGAATGCGACGACCAGGATGTCGAGGACGTCCGCGAATCGCACCGAGGAAAAGAAGTTCAGCATTCGCCCCCCTCGCGCACCGCCGCGACCACTTTTACGACATCCTTCATTTCCTTCACGTCATGGACCCGGATGAGGTCCGCACCCATTAACGCCGCCATCGCGACGGACGCCGCCGTTCCGAAAATCCTGTCGGGGGCATCCTTTCCAGTGATCCTGCCGATGAACGCCTTTCGCGACGGTCCGAACACGATCGGCCTGCCAAGGTTGCGCAGGTCCGGCAGGTGGCGGTGCAGCGCGAGATTGTCTTCATGCCGCTTCCCGAACCCCACGCCGGGATCGACCAGGATCGCCTCTTCAGGAATTCCTGCCTTCACCGCGGCGTCGACCCTCTCCTTCAGCTCGTCCAGCAGCTCGTCGAACAGCGATTCATAAGACGGCGAAAGCTGCATCGTCGCAGGCGTCCCCCGCCTGTGCATCAACACTACGGCGCAGCCTGATTCGGCGACGACCCCGGCCATATCCGGATCGTCTAAAAGTGCGCTCGTATCGTTTACGATGCGCGCACCCGCGGAAAAAGCCTCGCGGGCCACCGAAGCCTTCGTCGTGTCCACGGACAAAAGCGCATCGGTCCTTTGCGCCAGCGCGCGGATCACGGGGACGACGCGGGCCGTTTCCTCCCCCGCCGGCACGGGCAGCGACCCGGGGCGCGTCGACTCCCCTCCCACGTCTATCACGTCGGCCCCTGCTTCCGCCATTTCCAATCCACGCCTGACCGCATCGTCTTCGGAGAAGAATTTTCCGCCGTCGGAAAATGAATCGGGGGTGACGTTCAGGACCCCCATGATT
>DATBLU010000282.1:0-7848 GCA_036555205.1 Candidatus Deferrimicrobiaceae bacterium | reverse complement strand
TCCTGGATGGCGGAGAGCAGCTTCGTCTGCAGAAGGAGGGGGACCTCGCCGATCTCGTCCAGGAAAAGCGTGCCCCCGTCGGCCAGGTGGAAATGCCCCTTGCGGTCGCTCGCCGCGCCAGTGAACGAGCCTTTCGCGAATCCGAAGAGCTCGGACTCGAAGAGCGTCTCCGGTATGGCCGCGCAGTTGATCTCGACCAGGGGCCCGTTTTTCCGCGGCCCGCCGTAGTGGATCCCGCGGGCGATGAGCTGCTTCCCGGTGCCGGTCTCGCCGGTCAGCAGCACCGTGGTGTCCAGGGGGATGACGCTTTCCACGTCCTCCTGGAGGCGCCGCATCGCCTGGCTCTCGCAGACCACGGTCTTCCTGAATTCGAACGTCTCCCGGTTCTTCTCGACCCGGTACTTGTCCGCTACGCGCAGGTCGTGGATCTCGAGCGTGCGCCTGATAAGGAGCAGCATCTCGTCCGGCTCGAAGGGCTTGAGGAGATAATCCCCCGCGCCGGCCTTCATCGCGTCCACGGCCGTGCGTATGCTGCCGTAGGCCGTCATAAGGATCACCGGAAGGTCGGGGAAATCGGAGTGGAGGGACCGGGTGAACTCGATCCCGTCGGTCCCCGGCATCCTCACGTCGCTTATCACCAGGTCGAACTCGTCGCCCGAAAGCTTTTCGCGCGCCTCCTGGACCGAGGATGCCGTGTCGACGAGGAAGCCGGCTGAAAGGATCGTCTTCGAAAGCGGGCGAAGGAAAATCTCCTCGTCGTCCACCAGCAGGATCTTGCGCTTCATCTTCCGCCCCCGTTCGCGCCGAACGGATACCTGGGAAGCTTGAGCGACACCACCGTTCCCTTCCCCGCCTCCGACTCCACGCGCACATCCCCTCCATGCAGCTCCACGAGGCGCTTCACGATCGGCATGCCGAGCCCGACGCCCTGGGCCTTCGTAGTGTAGAACGGCTGGAACACCTTCGCCAGCTCGTCCTGCCGCATCCCGGAGCCGTTGTCGGAGACGGCGAGGTGGACGAACCCGTCCTTCCCCGAAACCCGGACCTCCACGCGGCCCGACCCGGAAGGAGCCGCTTCGACTGCGTTCTTGACGATATTGGTCAGGACCTGCTTGATGCGGATTCCGTCCACCGTCGCGCTGCAGGCTCCCTCCATGACGCTCACCGTCACCTCGACGCCTCTTTTCCTCCAGTCCTCCTCGAGGCCGAACACCGCCGAGCGGGCGATCTTGGACACGTCGTACTCGTCCATCTGGAGGGCGATCTCCCGGGTATAGTCGAGCAGCTCGTTGACGATAACCTCCATGGAACCCACCGCGTCGCGGATGTGCTCGACCACCTCGACCTCTTCAGCGTCGCGCAGCTCGTCCCGCAGGAGCCGCAGGCTCATCTTGATGGAACCCAGGGGATTCCGGATCTCGTGAGCCACCCCCGCCGCCATCTGACCCAGGGACGCCAGCTTCTCGCTCTGGAGCATCTTGTGCTGCATCGACTTCGTTTCGGTCAGGTCCTTGAACGAGGACACGAATCCGATCGGCTTCCCCCGCTCGTCGATTATCTTGGCGGTGGACAACAGGGCGTCCGCGGTCGTCCCGTCCCTGCGCGCTATCTCCACTTCTCCCCGCCAGTGCCCCGTCCGGTATGTGGAGCGCGCGATGATCCGCCGCTTCTCGCGATATTCCGTGTCGCGTATCAGGAGGTTGAAGTCCTGCCCGATCATCTCTCCTTCCGCCCTCTGGAAGAGCCGGCAGGCGCCCTCGTTCACGTTGATTATCCGTCCGTCGAAGTCGAGCGAAACGACGCCGTCGTCTATGCTGCGCACGACGCTTGCCAGGAACCGCTCCTTCGCGCGGATCTCCCCTTCCTTGTGGCTGATCTCCTCCCGGGTCGTCGCGAGGTCCTTTTCCAGCTCCCGGTAGGACTCGACCAAGGTCCGCGCATCGGCCAGGGTGAGGGGCAGCATGTCGCGCAGGACGTTCCTTGCGGCTATCACGCCGATGGAGCCGGTAAGTATCTTCTCCACTCGCTGCGGCAGGTCCATCTGGCGGATCACCGCCTCGCGGGTCTCCCCCCGCTTCTTTATCTCGCGGATCTCCCGGACGACCTCCCCTATCTCCTTGTCCTTTTCGTGCCCCGCGTACCGCGTGACCACCTCCTCTATCTCCTCAAGCGAGAGGTAGTGGGCGCCGGCCACCGAAGGAGCGGGATATCCCTCCGGCGCGGGGCGGGGGCCGGGTCCGGACGCGTTGATGCTCTCGAACCTGCGGGCCTCCTCGCTTGACGGCTCCGACAGCCAGGATCCGGCGACGAACCCGAGCACGTTCAGGAACAGGCTCCAGAAGACCGCGTTGCCTACGGGATCGACGGCCTCCACGCCGAACAGCCGGGTCGGGACGAGCGCCGCGATGCCGAAGGGACCGTGCTCGAGTATGCCGCCGCCCATGAAGCCGGCCTTTACCATCGCGGGCAGGACGAGCGTGTAGAACCATGCCGCGAATCCCAGGGATATGCCCAGCATGGCGCCCCGCCTGCCGGCCCGGCTCCAGTAGAGCCCGCCGAAGACCGCGGGGCCGAACTGCGCGACCGCCACGAACGAGATTATCCCTATCTCCATGAGCACCATGTTGCGGGACATGAGCGTCGCATAGAGGTATCCGAGGGCGATGACTACCAGCATGGAAGCCCGCGCGGCGGCGAGCAGATAGCGGTAGGCATGGAACCCTTTGCGAAGTTTGAGGATCGCCGGTATCACGAGGTTGTTGGCCACCATCTTCCCCAGCGCGACCGAGGAGACCATCACCATGGCCGTGGCGGCCGAGAAGCCTCCCATGAAAACGACGAGGCTCAACGCCCTGTTTCCGGCGAGCATCGGAATGGACAGGATGTACTTGTCCCCCGCGGACGCGGGCAGCCCGAGCAGGAGGCCCCCGAACGCAATCGGTATGACGAACAGGTTGATCGCCAGCAGGTAGAGCGGGAACAGCCACATGGCGGTCTTTATGTGCTTCTCGTCACCGTTCTGGACGACGAATATGTGAAACTGGCGGGGGAGCAGCACCACGTCGAACACGGCGATCACGATGTAGGCAAGCCACCGCGAATACCCGTCGCCCGGCGAGTCCTTGAGCGTGGCGAGCTTGCTCCATTCCGGGTGCGATAGAATCCGCCCGTAGATGTCCCCCAGTCCGTCGAAGACGCCGTAGCAGACGAAAAGCCCGGCCGCGATGAAGATAACGATCTTCACCACGGACTCGACCGCCACAGCCGTGAGCAGTCCCCCCTGCGGCTTGGTGAAATCGAGGTACCGGCTTCCGAAGAAGAGGGCGAACGCGCCGAGGAACAGGGAGACCGGGAGCATGGGGTCGACGAACGCGCCGCGCCCTGCCGCCGGCCCGGCGATCAGGTCGAACGATATCGACACCGCCCGCAGCTGCAGCGATATGTACGGCACGCTCCCGACGACCAGGAGCAGCGTGGCCACCGGGCCGATCCAGGAATGGCCGCCGTACCGCACGCTCAGGAAATCCGGGACGGAGGTTATGTTGTTCGCGCGGCAGACGCGCACCAGCTTGCGCAGGAAGAACCACCAGCCCAGCGCGAATACGGAGGGGCCGATGAACAGACCAAGGAAGGAGGCCCCGGACGTGGCCGCATTCCCTATGCATCCGTAGAATGTCCAGGAGGTGCAGTAGACGCCCGCCGCGAATACGTAAATGTAGCGATCGAGCCCGCGTGCGCGGATGGCGTCGAACCGCCGCTCCCCCAGGTACCCGATCCCGAACAGGGCGAGCAGGTAGGCCGTGATCAGCGCCAGAACCGCGGGGCCGGAGAATATGCCTGCGGGCATGCGGCTTCAGTCCTCCAGCTTGCGGCTGACCACCGCAAGGGCCGCCACCAGGGCCGCCCACCCTGCGAAAATGTAGACGAGGAGCGCCGGGATCCCCAGGACGGAAACCGCCGCGTCGGCCGTCCCGATGAACGGCCGGCAGAACCAGCATATGAATACGAACCAGAGCGCCTTTGCCGGGCCCTCTCCGCGCATCCGCCCCTCCGTTGATTTCACCGGATCCCCTATTGTACTATCAGATAAGGCATGGATGCTCCGGTACTGATACCCATCGCTTTCCTCCTGGCGGGCTCGGTCGCCATCATACTGACGGTATATCTATACTGATGAAGCGCCTCGCGTTCGCCGCACTCGCCCTATCGATGCTGTTCTGCGCCGAAATCCGCGCGGACATCTACAAGTGGGAAGACGACGCCGGCGCCGTGAATTTCACCGACGACATCTCGAACATCCCACCCGCGTTCCGCGACAAGGCGACCATGGTGATCCGCGAAGCCCCCGCCCCCGCGCAGGCGCCGTCCGCTCCGTCGAAAAAGGGAGCCGGAACGGACATGGTGTCGCCGCCGTCCGAACCGCCGCCGGCGGAAGGAGCGTCCGAGCCCGCCAACCAAAGGGATGAGATCGCCTCCCGGGTGGCCCAGCTCAAGGCCAAGATAGCCGCAAAGGAGAAACTGATCCAATTCGTGGACGACCGGCAGAATCTTGCCCTGAATCCCTTGCGCAGCCGCGTCGTGGATCCCGGGGACCTGGAGCTTTACAGGAAATACCAGGTGGAGCTTCCCGAGGACCGGCGGGAGCTGCAGGAGCTGGAAACCCTCCTGGAATCGCTCAATTAGCCTCGAATTCGGGGGGCAGCGGCGCAATCACGCGAAGCGGCTCCCCCGTGCGCGGATGGGTGAAGCGGACTTCCTCCGCGTGCAGCATCAGCCGGGTTTTCCCCGGCCCCTCGGGCGGAACGGCGCCGTATCTCCTGTCCCCGACCACGGGATGACCGGCCGCCGCCAGGTGCGCGCGTATCTGGTGACGCTTCCCCTTTGAAATCACCGCGCGCACGAGTGTGCATCCCCCCGCCCGGCGCACGGGGGTGACGGCGGTCCAGTACAGTGGGTCCTCCTCCGTGCGTTCCTTCCTGACCCTTACCCTCTCGCCGCCGGACGTCTCCATGAGCCAGGACAGCGACATCTCCTTTTCCACCAGTCCGCTCACCAGGCAGGCGTAGGATTTGACGATCCGTCCCTTCTCTCTCTCCCTCGCCATGAACCCGAACGCATCCCGGGAGAGCGCGGCGGGAACGGCGCCGCTTGTCGCATAGTCCAGCCTGGTGAGAAGCGTCAGTCCCGGTTCGCCCGAAATCCCGGCCACGAACGGGTAGAGCAGCAGGAGATGACCCGCGAGCGTCCCCTTTTCCATCGGCCGTTGAGGCTCGGTATGGACGTCCGCCGGCTTGCTTAAGACCGCGATGTCGTCGTCGGCGTATAGAACCGAGGCGCCGCTGACAGCTCCCGCCATGGGAAGCCAGTCCTCCCTGTCCGGGATTCTTCGGACGGACACCTCGTCCCCCGCGTGGAGGAACCGCCCTTTCCTCCCCCGCTCTCTCCCGACGGTTACGTCTCCCGCCTCGATCGCGAACCGTACGCTCCTTGCCGGCAGCGCGGGCAACAGCCTGCGCAGGAACCTGTCCAGGCGGCATCCTTCAAGCTCCCCCGGCACCGTAAAGGACAGCATTTCCCTCACATCCGCCACCTTGCCTCATTATCCGTTCATCGCCCATTCTACCTCCCGGTCCGTTCACGGGAAAGGCCGGCCGTCCTTCGCCGCAGGGCAAAAATACATTCTGTTGACACGACGCCGGGCATCTGTATACTGTATACAGTATTCGTCCCTCACGACCTGTACGGCACCCGGGAAAGGAGGAAGCGTCATGTACAAGAAGATATTGGTACCGCTCGACGGCTCCGCCCTTGCGGAGCGCGCCATCACCCACGCTGCCGAGATAGCCCGGGGTGCGGGTGCGGAACTCATACTCCTGGAGGTCGTGCAGGTTCCGCTGGCCAAGACCCCGGAGGCAGGCTCAACGGAAGAGATCAAGTCCATCCAGGAGATCGCCGCCCAGTCGAAGATCTACCTGAACATGCTGGCCGCGCGGGTGGGCAAGGAAGGAGTAAAGGTCCGCACCGTCGTCATGGAAGGGGCAGCCGACGGGGCGATCCTCGGGTTTGCGCACAACGAGGACGTGGACATCATCGTCATGAGCACGCACGGCCGCACGGGACTGTCCAAGGCGCTCATGGGAAGCGTCGCCGAGAAGGTGATGCTGACAACCAAGCGCCCCGTAATGCTCGTGAAGCCCGAAAAGGTCCCGGTGGCCCATCACATCGACGAGACGGAGACATTTGTAAGCGCGCACTGAAGCCGCAACTTGGCGGGGGTCCCCCCCTCCTCCGGCTTGCCGGAGCGCACCCCCACAAACATCCGCGCGCCTGTGCGCCCGGCCGGACCCCACCGGCCGGGCGCTTCCATTCCAAATGCAGCGGGCGGCAAAGCATGCCGCCCGTTTCGTTTCCGTAAGATCCTTATCGCAGCCGGATCACTGCACCCTCAGGTTGCCCGGCGACGAGGGCGCGACCGTCGGCACCAGCCAGGACAAGGGCGACGAATACGCTGAAGCGACCCCGCCCACGGTGGCCCGCACGCCGAAATATATCGTGCTGCCCCGAGGCATCGCCTCAGTCGTTATGTTGAAGGCCCTGGAAGTCGCCGTTGTCGAGGTTCCCAATGCCGTCGGGGATGCAAGGCTGGAGCTTGTCGACCACACGGGCGTGTACGTCACCGAGGCCGACCCAATGCTGGAACCGTCCGTATATGTCGTGACCGCGTTCCACGAAAGAGTTTCCGCCTGCGCCGGGAGCGACCAGACGATTCCGCCAAGCAGGATTGCGATGCCCAGGAAGATGACTTTCGCTTTCATTTACGTCTCCTCTTACTTGTCAAGTTAGATTCCAGGTCACAGGCGCCGAAAAATCCGATTTCAGCCCATCCAGACCGACCGACCGAATGCTGATGTAATAAACCGCCCCCTGCTCGGTGAACGGAAGAAGGTTGCCCAGCGAGAATTCGCTGGTAAGCGTCTGGGTGTATGAGATCCCGTCTGGGTTGAGGACGTTGGAGACCGCCGCGACCTGTGCGGCCGGGGCATCGTTGTCCGTGAAGCTCGGAGCGCTGCTTATGTATATCTCGTAGTAATCCAGTTCCCGGTACGGATCCAGCGGGGTGCTGTCGGAGTAGGTTTGTGGCGGGTCCCAGGCCAGCGTCTGGATGCCGCCGCTCCCGGCGGATTGGGTCGAGGCGCCCTCTCCGCCTCCTCCGCATCCGGACAACATGGCTGCGATGATCGCCGCCAGGACGAATACCAGTTGGGATCTGCGCTGCATCATTTCAATTCCCCTTTCCCTTCGGGTCCATAAGACCAGGCGTTAATTTGCATACCAGACCCCTATTTTCACGGCTCGTGCCAAACGGTGCGATTGCGTTTTATTGCAAGGCAGGCCAATGCATTGCCCTGTTTCAAAAGGGAAATGCATCGGCCAAATGTGACAGGAATTGTTACGGGTAGCGGTAGTGCGGGATTCTTATTTCACTTTCGTTATGCTATTTTCAATAACGAACTCCAGCGGCATTTATCGTGCGGCGCCTACCGGACGGCGACCGAGGCCTTGCGAATCGTAACGGGCTCCTTCGGCACGTCCTGGAACATCTTGACGTTTCCTGTCGGTGCGTTGCGGATCTTGTCGACAACGTCCATTCCTTCTATCACCTTTCCGAACACGGCATAGCCGAAGCCCTGCGGAGTTTCATTTTTATGGTTCAGGAAATCGTTGTTCACCACGTTTATGAAAAACTGCGCCGTCGCCGAATCGACCACGCCGGTCCTGGCCATGGCGACCGTCCCCCGGTCGTTTCGCAGCCCGTTGCCCGCCTCGTTCTTTATCGGCTGGTGGGCC
>DATBLU010000273.1:0-5630 GCA_036555205.1 Candidatus Deferrimicrobiaceae bacterium | reverse complement strand
ACCATCGATGCGAGCAAGTGCACCGATTGCGCCGCGTGCGCGGGCGTATGTCCCACCGCTGCGTGCGTTCCGGCGTAGCGGCTCATTCCGCGAACGGAACACCGAAGGGAGGCGAAAGCACACCTTTTCGCCTCCCTTGGCTTTTTCCCGGGCAAGCAGTATCGGCTCCACGGCTGCGCCTCCGGGGCTCCCCCGTCGCGAATCCGACGCGGCTCCCCTGCATCCGCTGAACGTGCCCCGAGGTCCATTCCCCGGCCTTCGGTCTTCCTATGTGGTCCGCCAAGCTTCCTTGTTGCCAGGGGCGTTGGACCTCCATCGGTTCCGCCGCGTCTCCTCGCGAGGGGGACCCCTGCGGCGGCCGCGGAGCCGATGTTGCTTGCTACAGGAGCTTCTGGACCTCGCGCTCGAAGGTGTCCTTGTCGATGTAACCGACGTGGACGTTTCTGATCCGGCCGTCCTTCCCGACGAAGAAGGTGGTGGGGATGGAGCTTACGCCGCCGTAGGCCCGGGCGGTGGCCACGTCGCCCATGAGGATCCGGTACTCGATCCCGTTCTGGACCAGGAACGCGGGAAGATGCGACCTGGTTTCCCGGTCGAGAGAAATCCCGACAAGCTCGAATCCGTTGCCGCGGTACTTGTTGAACACTTCAACGAAGCCCGGGATCTCCTCGCGGCAGGGAGGGCACCAGGTGGCGAAGAAGTTGATGACTGTCGGCTTCCCCATGAACCTGGAAGAGCTCACGCTGTTTCCGCTTATGTCCGGCAGCGAAAACGGCGGGGCCACCCTGCCGGCGTTCCCGGCGGCAGAAACGGGACTTTCGGCGGGTTCCCGCGATGAGGGCGTACAGCCGCCGTACAGGAAAACGGATGCTATGAAGGCCAGCGCCAGGATACCGGCGAGGTTCAGCGGGGGTTTCTTCATCCGAACAATTGTACAACAACTCGATCCTCAAGTATCCTATTAACGTAAACGGTAAACTTGAACGGAGAACCAGACGCAACGGGACGGGCGCGCCCGCTTCAGCCGGATCATCTTAAGGGAGGTCATCGATGGCGAAATGGAGCATGGAGGAAGTGCTGCGCATGGCGCTGCGGCTCGAGCTGCAGAACTACGGGGAGTACCAGAAAGGGGCACAGGAATCCGAGATCCCCTCGTTGAAGGCGATGTTCGCGTTTCTCGCCGACGAGGAGAAGCATCACATCAAGCTGATCCGCGACAAGATGGCCGAGTTCAAGGTGAAGGAATAGCGACCGGAGACCGCCGATGGCGCGAATCTTCTTCGACCACATTTCCGCAACCCCGCTCGACGAGCGCGTCTTCGAGGCGATGAGGCCGTACTTCCTGGAATTTTACGGCAATCCGTCTTCGCACATACATGACCAGGGGCAGGCGGCGCTAAGGGCGGTGGACGCGGCAAGGGCGGACGTAGCGGCCCTGATCCATGCCGCACCCGGGGAAATAGTATTTACATCCGGTGCGACGGAGTCGAACAACCTTGCGGTCAAGGGCGCAGCGGAAGCGGGCGGGAAGAAAGGCAGGCACGTGGTCGTCTCGGACGTGGAGCACTTCTCGGTGCATAACGCGCTGCTTCCCCTGCGCAACCGCGGGTTCGAGGTGACGAACGTCAAGGTGGACTCCGACGGCAAGGTGGACCCCGGCGACGTCCGGAAGGCCATGCGCGAGGACACCGTGCTGGTTTCGGTCATGCAAGCCAATTCGGAGATCGGCACGATCGAGCCGGTGGCCGAGATAGGCCGGATCGCCCGGGAGCGCGGGGTCCTGTTCCATACCGACGCCGCCGCCTCCGCCGGGCATATCCCGCTCGACGTCCGGGAGATCGGCGCGGACCTCGTCACGCTGTCCGCGCACAACTTCTACGGCCCTAAAGGGACCGGCGCGCTCTTCATACGCGAGGGTGTGCAGCTGGTTTCCCAGATAGACGGAGGGTTCCAGGAGAGAGGGTACCGCGCCGGCACCGAAAACGTACCCGGCATCGTAGGCATGGGCGCGGCGGCGAGGATCGCAAAGCGCGAGATGGGCGAATGGGATTCCCGGCTGCGCCGGCTCGGCAAGCGGCTTTGGGACGGCGTAGCGGCCGGCGTCGAGCATCTCCATTTCACGGGACACCCGACCGACAGGCTCCCGGGACACGTGAGCTTCTGGGTGGAGTACGCGGAAGGCGAGTCGCTGCTGCTATTCTTGAACGTCCACGGGGTCATGGCGGCGTCGGGCTCGGCATGCAGCTCGAACCTGCGGGGGCACGACGAGGAGGACCTCGTGGCCTCGCCGGTGCTGCGGGCGATCGGGGTCCCGTCCGACATCTGCACGGGCTCGATCACGTTCAGCATGGGAAAGGGAAACACGGAGGCGGAGGTCGACGAGGTCCTGGGCGTCCTTCCGGGGATCGCGAAGCGGCTCTGGGAGATGTCGCCGACGTATCTGGACTACCAGAAGCAGAAAGCCCAGGGAGGCCGATAGCCATGGCGGGCGGACCATACAGCGCGAAGGTGATGGACCACTTCATGAACCCCCGGAACGTCGGGGAGATCGATAACGCGGACGGGATAGGCGAGGTCGGCAACCCCGCCTGCGGTGACATGATGCGTCTCTATCTCAAGGTGGAAGATGGCAAGATCGTGGAGGCGAAGTTCCGCACCTTCGGGTGCGGCGCGGCGATCGCCTCCAGCTCGATGCTGACCGAGATGATCAAGGGCAAGACGCTCGACGAGGCGCGCGCCATCACGAACCAGCACGTCGCGGATGCGCTCGACGGGCTCCCCCCGGTGAAGATCCACTGCTCCGTCATGGCGGAGCAGGCCGTGAAGTCCGCGCTGGACGACTACGCGAAGAAAAATCCCGGCTGACGGAGGCGTGGCAGGCATGATCGACCTCAACGAGATCGAAATCCTCCAGGTGGCGATCATACACGAGGAGAGGGCCCGCAAATATTACGAACGCCTCGCCTCCCGCCATTCCAAGTATCCCGCGGGAGACCTGTACGCCTTCCTTGCCGGCGAGGAGGAAGGGCATATCAAGAAGCTCTCCGCAAAGTTCGGCATCCCGCGGTTCGAGGCGGGCTGGGATGAGAAATATCTACCCTACCTGATCGACCTGGACAGGCTTGCGTGGGAGGACGGCGTGGAGGCGGAAGCCGCCGCCGGTTTCGAGGCCGTCCGCAAGGGGCTATTAATCGCGAAGAAGGCGGAGTCGCACGCCATCGATTTTTATAGCCGCGCCGCCGGCGTCGTGGAGGACAGGACCACGAAGGAGCTGTTCGCGGAGCTGGAAGGCGAGGAGAAAATCCACCTTGCGAAGATCGAGGGGTATCTTAAGGAGCTGTAGGGACATCAACGAGCAGTCATCACTGGAGGAAACCATGGCGAAGACTCCGATCGAGATCATCCAATTGGCGCTTGGGAGGGAAAGGGACGCGGTCCGCGACTACACCGAATACGCCAAGACGGCGGAGGAGCCCTCCATACGCGAGATGTTCCTGTTCCTCGCGGAGGAGGAAAAGAAGCACGTGAAGCTTCTCCAGGAGGAGATCGAGAAGGAGATCTACCAGGAGATGTGACCTGCGGGGGAAGCGTGGCGCTCTCCCTTTACGATACCGCTTCCAGGAAGAAGATCCGTTTCGAGCCGCTAAAACCCGGCAGGGCGGGGATCTATACGTGCGGCCCGACCGTCTACAGATACGCCCACATAGGCAATCTGCGCACCTACCTGTTGACCGACCTGCTCGTTCGTGTCTTGAGGTTCGAGGGCCTTTCCACGTTTGTCGTCCAGAACATAACCGACATGGGGCACATGCACGAGGAGGCCCTGGATCGCCTTGAGGACAAGGTGATCGCGGCCGCAAGGGCGGCGGGCAAGACGGCGCGCGAGATCGCCGAGTTCTTCACGGAGGCGTTTTTCCGGGACTGCCGGCGAATGAACTTCCTTTCGGCCGACGTGTACCCGAGGGCGTCGGCGCACGTCCCGGAGATGATAGCGATAGCGCGGGAACTTGAGGGCAGGGACGCCGCGTACAGGGAAGGGAATTACGTCTACTTCGACGTGACGCGGGCGAAAGGGTACGGGGAACTGTCGGGCGCGCAGCTCGGCGAGGGGGAGGCGGCCGCGCGAACCGACGCCTCCATCCACCGGCACAAGAAGCGGCCCGAGGACTTCACGCTGTGGCTTCCGGCAGAGCCGGGCCGGGAGTTCAGCTGGGACAGCCCCTGGGGGCGCGGGTGGCCCGGGTGGCACGTGGAGTGCGCCGCGATGGCGGTAAAGTACCTGGGCGCCGAGTTCGACGTCCACGTCGGCGGGATCGACCTGCGGTTCCCCCATCACGAGAATTCGCGGGCGATGGCGATGACGGCCACGGGGGGGCGGTTCGCCGCGTTGTGGATGCACGCGGCGCACCTTCTGGTTGAAGGGCACAAGATGTCCAAGTCGCTTAAAAACGAATTCACGCTGGACGATCTTGAAGCCCGCGGTATCTCACCGATGGATTTCCGCTACTACTGCCTCACATTAAATTACCGCACCCCGATGAACTTCACGTGGGAAGGGCAGACGGCGGCCGCCAGGGCGTTATCCCGGCTGAAGGAATCCCTGGCCAGGCCGGCCGCGGGCGAGGGGTCGGCTACGGATGCTGCGGATTCCTTCCGGCGCCGGTTCCGGGAAGCCGTGGAGGACGACTTGAATCTCCCCCTGGCGGTCGGAGTGTTGCACGAGGCCGCGCACGCAGGGTTATCCGGAGAGACGCTGCGGGAGCTCGCCTCCGAATGGGATGCAGTGCTTGGGCTGGGGCTTCTTGAGGGAGCCGTCGCGGAGACGGAGGCTCCGATTCCAGCGGAAGTGGCGGACCTCGCCGCGCGGCGCGAGGCAGCCCGAAAGGAAGGAAATTATTCGGAAGCCGACGCCCTGCGCGCCAGGATCCGCGAGTCGGGGTACGATATCGTCGACATCAAAGGCGGGCCCGCCCGCCTGAGAAAGTTGTGAGGGGGGCTATCGGATGATCCCGGTGAAATCGCTCGACGACCTGATGGAGATGGCTCACGGGTATCAGCGGTCGATGGCGCTGTTCGTGGCGCTGCGGCTGGATGTGTTCTCCGCGCTGGCTGGAGGCGAGGCTGATGCGCGGACGCTGGCCCGCAGGGTTTCGGCGGAGCCCCGCAGCCTCTCCATCCTTCTGAACGCGCTGGTCGCGATGGGACTGATTGAAATGGAGGGGGAGAAATACCGCGGCACGCGGCTGGCCCTGGAATTTCTTTCGTCTGGGCCCAGATCGAAACGGTCCATCCTTCTTCACCACCTGGACTGCTGGGGAGAGTGGACCGGGCTCGAAAAGAAGTTGCGCGGCGGGCGCAAAGGCCGCCCCGACCGCGGCGGCTACCAGGAAAATTTCATCCGGGGTATGGAGGACAACGCCCGGGAGCGGGCCGTCATGGTGGCCGCCGGCATTCCCATCGGCAAGGGCGAGCGCGTCCTGGACCTGGGGGGAGGCCCCGGCACCTACGCGGTGGAATGGGCGAAGCGATATCCCGATGCGGAAATCACGGTATTCGACACGCCGGAGACCCTGCGCGTAACCCGGAAGATCCTCCGCGAGAAAGGCGTTTCCCGGCTGGTACGGCTGCGG
>DATBLU010000265.1:0-1750 GCA_036555205.1 Candidatus Deferrimicrobiaceae bacterium | reverse complement strand
TTGTGGAGGGCGACAGTCCCGAGCCGCGCCGCACAGGGCGGAGGCGTGATCGCCGGAGCCTCAGGCGGGCAAATCCTCGCATTAAGCCGCCATTTCTTTCGTATTGCGTCCCCAGGGGGATTTGAACCGGCTCGGGGCGCCGACCGGTTTTCTCTTTCTTGCTTTTTGGGGTACCCCCGCCTGACAATATCAAGGCTATGAATTTCCTCCGTCCCGAAAACCTCCTCCGATTCGGCTACAAGGATTGCGTTCTCTGCGAAGTCGAGCGCAAGGGGGAGGAAAAGAGGTGCCTTCGCTGTTCGGGGAGAGTGGACCAGCGCGACCGCCTTCTCTGGGAGATCAACCGCGCCAGGATCCGTCGCATCGCGACGAGACTCTCCCTGGTCTTTCCCGGCGTGGGGCATTTCTACTGCGGCCGCCTCCTGCAGGGGGCCTTCTGGGCATCGCTCATCCCGTTGAGCATCGGACTGACATTCAGCATCTGGCAGGGGCCCTCCGGAGGCCATGCGATCCTGCTGCTGGCTTTTGCGCTGATTTATTATCTTGCCTGGGTCGACGCGGGTCGCGGCTTCCGGGAAACGGCGGCGCCCTGCCAGGACGCATGCCCGTCCCACATCAATGTACCCGACTATATCGCCCTCGTGCGCCTGGGACGCCCGCTCGAGGCGCTCGCCCTCGTCCACGACAAGCTCCCCTTTGCCGCGTTCTGCGGAAGGGGGTGCCCGCATCCATGCGAGCAGGTTTGCGTCAGGAACGAATTCCACGCCCCGATCTCGATCATGGCGATCAAGCGCTACCTGGCAGACATCGGATACGCAGCCGGGATATCCCCTTCGACGGGGGCGGGCGGATCCATCCCGTCGCCGGGTGTGGCGATCATCGGAGCGGGTCCGGCAGGACTTTCCGCGGCCGATACGCTCGCGCGCCTGGGGTGCCGAGTCACCGTGTTCGATGCGAGCGCCGAGCCCGGAGGGATGATGCGTTACGGCGCCCCCGGATTCCGATTCCCCCGCGACGCCGGGCATTGTGACCTCCGCAATATCCTCGCAAGAGGGGTACTTTTCCGGGGGAACGAGCGGTTCGGCCGTGAATTCACTCTTGCGGACTTGGGGCGCGAGGGGTTCGACGCCGTGCTGCTGGCGGTCGGGGCGGACGAGCCGATTAGGCTGCCGGGGGCAGGAGGGGAGAAGGAAGGGTTCCTGGACGCGCTGACTTTTTTGTCCCGACTTGCGCGCGGGGAACTGCATCCGATCGGCGGCAGGGTGGTGGTCATCGGGGGCGGGGACGTCGCGGTCGATGTCGCGAGGTGCGCGTTACGCCTGGGGGCGGAGGACGTGAAGATAGCCTGCCTGGAATCCCGCGAAGCCATGCCAGCCTCCCCCTGGGAGGTGGAGGACGCAGTAGCCGAAGGAGCCGGCATCCTGCCCTCGACCGCTGTAAAGAAATTCCTGATTCGCAATGGGCGCGTCGCAGGGTTCGAGGCGCTCCGAGTTGACCGGATCGAGTTCGGCGAGAAGGGCGGCATCGTGCCCCGCACGGTTCCGGGCAGCGAGTTCGAAGTCGGAGCCGACTGGATCGTAATGGCCATAGGCAGCAGTCCCGGCAAGGAGTCCATTCCCGCGTCCGCCGCAAGGAAGACGCTCGATCCCGGCCACCATGTTTATCGATTGATTTTTCGGGAAAAGGAAACTAGAATTCCCGCCTATGCGTGCGGGGACTGCGTGCGCGGTCCCGGGACGGTCGTCGAGGC
>DATBLU010000219.1:0-1940 GCA_036555205.1 Candidatus Deferrimicrobiaceae bacterium | reverse complement strand
CGAGGAAATCGGGTTCCGGGGGCCGCTTATCGTTACGGACAAGCTTGCTCCGGGATTCGGACGGGCGGGGCTCAAGTCCATCCTCTCTAAATGCGCGGGGGCCAAGGGAGTCGCGCTGGTGGGCCACGAACCGGACATGGGCGACCTGGCATCCTCGCTCCTCTCGCTTCGGGAACCTATGTCACTGAAAAAGGGGGAGGTCGTTGCGCTGGAGCTCCCGCGAAAAGGCGCCCTTTCTCCTGCGGTCTTTCTTTGGTCCGCCGAGGGGAAGAGGATCGTCATGAAGAGACGGAAATAAGCCGAATCCGTACATTGGCGATATCGTCCGCCACCGGGGACAGGTTGCGTGACGAGAATTTAGATTTTCATCGGGCGCTTGCTCGCATTAATATGTAGGTTCCCGAATCGAAATTCGCAACGCGGAGGTTTATCGATGCGCTACCTGATTCTCGGAAGCGGTCCCGCCGGGATCGCCGCAGCCAAGTCGGTCCGGAACATGGAGAAGGACGCGGATGTCGTACTCGCAACCGAGGAGTTCGTCGCGCCGTATCTCCGGCCCTGCCTTCCCGACCTCATCTCCGGGGAAATGGAACCCACCGCGATCGCCGACCCGCAGGCGAAAAATCTCGCCGCCGAGAAGATAGAGGTCCGGCAGGGCAAGCGCGCGAAGCGGATCGACGCCGCCAGGAACAGGATCGCCTTTTCCGACGGGACCGAGGAGACGTACAACTTCCTCCTGATCGCCACCGGGGGACGGCCGATCCTTCCGCTCGCCTTGATGGGGAACGTCGGCTCGTTTCTCATGCTGAACTCCTTCGGGGACGCGCTGCGCATCCGCGCGCGCGCGATGCGCACCGACATCACCGTGGTTTACGGGCCCGGATACCTGGGGATAGAGGCGGCCCGCGCTCTGCGCAAACTGGGTCAGCAGGTGATCTGGGTCAACCCCGGCCTGCCCAGGTTCGGCAACCCGATTTCCGGGGAGGTCGAGGCGAAGATAACGGACCAGCTGCGCAAAAAGGGCGTGCAGATAAAGGAAGGGACCGATATCGCCGACGTGATCGATCTGGACGGGAAGACGTTCGTCGTCTACACGACCGGCGGCGAGGAGATCCGCTGCCAGACGATCGTCGCCGCGACGGAGCGGCTCCCCTCGGTCGGATTCCTCGAGGGCAGCGGCGTAAAGGTGGGGACCGGGATCCTGGTGGACGAGTACCTGCGGACCAACGTCTCCAACATATTCGCGGCGGGCGACTGCGCGGAGGTGTTCGATATAAACCGGCGGGAGAGCCGCATCAACTTCGGATGGCGCAGCGCCCTCAAGCAGGGGCAGCTGGCCGGGGAGAACCTGGCCGGCGGCGGAAAGCTGTACATCCGGAACACGCAGGACTACTTCGGGCTGCTCTACGGGACGTCCCTACTGGAGCGCACCCGGTAACCGTTACGCCGGCGGCGGGAAGGATGCATAATCCGGCAAATCCTCCGCCGCGTTTGCGCTCCCGTACGGAAGGCGCGAGACGCCGATGGCAGGTCCGGCGCAGCGGGTCGCCGAGGCGGAACCGTCCGGTTCGGCAATTCCAATCCTGGGACTAAACGCTCGGCGGACCGAACAGGGCGAACGAAGAGCGGGGAAGTATCGCCTGGCACGTGATGATTGACGCAGGGGAGCCGAAGGCGAGAGCGAGCACGGAGCTGCCGGAGGCGTAGCGCCTTCCGTTCGGGGAGCGTTACGGACCGGAGTCGATCGCGGGATCGAACTGGCGGGGCTCGCCGGTCGCTACCGACCACTCCCCCACCGTGAAGCGGAATCCGCACGATGGGCATACCAGCATCACGGAGAGGGCGCGCCCCTTCCTCCTGAAGGATACGTGGAACCCCCGTCCCGCGCCGCACCGCGGGCAGTCGGAAAGCTCTCCCTCGACCCGGACGCTTTCGGGAGC
>DATBLU010000191.1:0-1545 GCA_036555205.1 Candidatus Deferrimicrobiaceae bacterium | reverse complement strand
CTCCGAAATTCATCAGCACGGCCAGGCCGAAGGCCATGACCATGCCGTTCCGGCCCCCCATGGCATCCCCGATGAGGAGGAACAGCGCGGTCAGCGCCGCAAGCAGCAATCCGGTCTTAAGCGTGTTGCTCATCGTTCGACACTCTCCTTTTCCGCTTATACATATATGAAGCGCGCCATGCAGGTATTGATTCCATTATAGACAATTCAGTTCCAGCCGCCTCTCAAATTCGGATCCTCGAATGCCGCTATCCTTTCCACCGCCTTGAGAAACTCCTCCGAGCGGGATCCGGAAACCGCCACGTGCAGAATCACGTACTGGTCTCCACGGGAAGTGGTTCCGGGCGCAGGAACTCCCTTTCCCCGGAGCCGGAGCTTCCTTCCGCTGGAAGATCCCGGCGGTATCGACATCGTTACGGGCCCGTCGATCGTCGGGATCGAAATCTTCGCCCCCTTGACCGCCTCCGAATAGTGGATGGGGACGTCGAGGAGAATGTCGTTCCCTTCCCGCCGGAAATACGGGTGGGGGATCATCCTGAGCGTGATGACGAGGTCCCCGCTCCTGCCCGGCGCCGTCTCCTCCCCTTTCCCGGCCGCGCGGATCTTGGACCCGTCCTGGGCCCCGGCCGGGATCTTCACCTTGATCTTTTCCTCCTGCTGCGCGGCGCCCGTGCCAAGGCACTGCGGGCACCCCTTGCGGCCCGAGCGGCCGGTGCCGCCGCAGGAGGCGCAGGCCCGGGGGCGGAGGTAACGGATTTCACGGACGGTCCCCTGGGCCATGTCCAGGAACTCGACCCCGACCTCCACGTGGATATCCCGCCCCTGCACTCCCTGGGCGAAACCTCCCCGCCCTCCGCGGAGCAGGTCGCCGAAGACCTCGTCGAAATCGACGGTCTCGGTGCGATACACCCGGCCGCCCGGCTCGAACCCGAAACCGCCCGGCCACCCGGAAGGCCCCCCCTGCCGGAATCCTCCGGTGAATGCTCCGCTGCGGATCGCGTCGTACTCCTCCCGCTTTTTCCGGTCGCTCAGGACCCCGTTGGCCTCGTTGATCTCCTTGAAACGGGCTTCGGCCGCCTTGTTCCCCGGATTCACGTCGGGATGGAACTTCTTCGCCAGCCGCCTGAACGCCTTCTTGATGTCTTCTTCCCTGGCGTTTTCAGGCACCCCGAGCGTTTCGTAATAGTTTTTCTTCGGGTCCATCTCCCTACTTCACGTCGACCTTGATCTGCTTGGGCCTGGCCTGGGCCTTCTTCGGGAGCTGCACTTCAAGCACACCGTCCTTGAACTTCGCGCTGATCTTGTCCTGCTCCACGGAAGTCGGCAGGGAGAAGGAGCGGTGGAACGATCCGTACGCCCTCTCGATCCTGTGGTAGTTCTCCTCCTTGACCTCCTTCTCGAATTTCCGCTCCCCGTGCAGGGACAGGATGCCGTCTTTCACCTCGACGCCGATCTGGTCCTTGTCAAGGCCGGGAAGCTCCGCCTTGACGACGACCGCGTCCTCCGTTTCGAAAATATCGACCGCGGGCGTCCACATCCCCTTCG
>DATBLU010000183.1:0-14276 GCA_036555205.1 Candidatus Deferrimicrobiaceae bacterium | reverse complement strand
CGACGACAACAGGAATGAACGACGGAGGTGGGTGATGGAAAAGAAACTCAGCTGCAGGGCGATGGGCCTTAACTGCGCTTTCGTTGCCAGGGACGAATCGGAAAAAGAGATCGTCCGGAAGCTTGCCGATCACCTCAAGACCGTCCACACGATCGAGTTGACGGAGGAGCTCAGGAAGAAGGCGAACGACCTCATCCGTCTCGTGGAGGCGTAAGAGGCACTTCCACCGCCGCGCCGGTCTCGACGTACCAGAGGAAACCGCGGACGGGAGCGTTCCAGGCGCCGGCCAGGATCGCCGCGTAATTGCGGACCTGCCGGAAGTGGAGCTTCTCCTGCTCCTTCTCCCTGCGCCCCGTCTTGTAGTCCACGATCCAATGCTCCGCGCCGGCGCTTTCCGTTTCCCCCTGGCGGCGGGACGCCCTGACGATAAGATCGGCGCGCTCCTCCCTGGAAATCCCGTCCCTGCACTCGAGCATGGGGACCTCCGTCCCGACGAGCGACATCGAGCGCAGCTTGCGGCGGAACGGGCTCGCTGAAATCTTGTCGACGATCGCCTTCCACCTGCGCTCCTCGTCCTGCCCCCAGGATATCGCGGGCGGCAGCGGCTCCTGCGGCGGCCACCGGTCTGAAACAGGCGGGGCCGCCTCCAGCGCCTTGTGGATTTTCTCGCCGAACCGCTTCCCCTTCTCCCGCTCGTTGAACTCCTTGAGGGTCAGCGGCTCCGGAAGAGCGGGCGGATTGACCGAATCGGGGGGAGCCCATCCTTCCATGAAGGAAAGGTCGAACGCAGGCGGAGCGGGAACCTGCCCGGCCGGAAGCGGATCCTTGACGGCCACTTCAAGGAATTCCCCGCCGGCGGCGAACATGCGCCTTGTCCCGGTGAGTCCCGTCGAGGCACACTTTCCCTCTCCCCCGGCCGTTGCGAACGAGGCCCCGCGGCGAAGCGCGGCCCTCTGCCCCGATCCCTGCCCTTTCGCCCCTTCCACAAGGTAGAGCCGGTCGCGTGCACGGGTCGCCGCGACATACAGGAGGCGGACCTCCTCGGCGTCCTGCTTGGCCTGTTCCCACTGCTCGAAAGTAACGGTTTCCGTGCCCAGTGGAACATGCCGGAACGCCGAATAGGTCTTGAACCCCGGGAAGATCACCGCGGAGAGCTTGCGGACCCGGTCCGCCCGAAGCCCCTCCACGCGCTTCCTCCCGCCCCGCGAGAGGTTCGCCAGGATAACGATGGGAAATTCGAGCCCCTTGGAGGCATGGATGGTGGAGATCTGGACCGCGTCCTCCCCTTCATCGTATGCGGGGAACTCGCTTTCCTGCCGGTCCTCGTCCGTCTTGCGACGCAGGTCGGCGAGAAACGCCTTCACGGATCCCCCGCCGGTCCACTCGAACGCCCGCGCCAGTCCGGCCACCTTCGAAAAGTTCTGCACCATGCGGTCGCCGTCGGGAAGCCTGGCGGCCACGAACTCCACTCCCGACTCCCGGTAGAGCTCGGCCAGCAGTCCCGATAGAGACGACCTCCCGCGGCTCGCCGACAGGTGCGCGAGGAGTTCGAGCGCATCGCGAACCCTTGGCGAAGGAGGCTGTCCCCCGCCCGCGTAAAGCGGCAGGATCTCCCCGTCGCCCAGTCCGAAGAACATGGTCTTGAGCGCCGCGTATCGCGCCGAAAGGTCCGCCGGCGCGTCGACGGCGGACAGTACCATCCGCAGGTCCTGCACTTCCTGCCGGGAGTAGAATCCCCTCCGGGGAGGAACGACGAACGGTATACCCGCCTTGTTGAAGGCCTCGCGGAAAGCGGAAAGCACTTCCCCGCCGGTGTCCGACCGGTACAGGATCGCTATATCGCGAAACGAGGCGGGGAGCGGGGGCGCCCCGCCCTTCCCGCCCACCTCCACGTTGCCCACGATCCCCCGGACCAGCGCGCATGCGAACTCCGCCTCGCGCACCTCCTCCCCAAGCGTGAAATGGGTCACCGCATTTCCGGCCCCGGGATCCTGCCGATTGGAAACCACGGGGGCGTATGCGGGGGAAAAGTCCTCCCCCCCCGAGATTACGTGTCCGAACAGGCCGTTGACGGCGTCGATCAGGTCGGGCCGGCTCCTGAAATTGCGGACGAGGGAGATGCCTTCCCCGGAACGTGACAGCATTTTCCGCCGGAACCGGGAATAGACCTGGATGTCCGCGCGCCGGAAGCCGTAGATGGACTGCTTCGGGTCGCCGACCACGAACAGCTTTCCCGGATCGCCGCCCGCGGAGAGTGCCGCCAGCATATCGGCCTGAAGGGGATCGGTATCCTGGAACTCGTCCACGAAGATGTACCGGAACCTCCCGGATAACGACGCCGCCGCTTCGCGGCTGACGGCCAGCAGCCTGTTGGCGCGCAGCAGAAGGTCCATGAAATCGAGCCCGCTCCCCTTCGCCTTTTCGTAGAACGCCAGCGCCGCGCGCGCCCGGTCCACGAGAAAGCGGGCGGCGGCGTCCCCGCCGGGGACCTCCGAAAGCTCCCCCCAGAAACGCTTCAGCGCGTCCCGCGCCTGCGCCGGTGTGAATCCGGGAGGAGCGGGGAAGATCTTCCTGCTGCGCGTCCTGTCGGCGCTGAATCCGAAAGCGACCGCCCCTTGCGCGGCAAGCGCGCAGGCGGTTGAAAGGTCCTCCCGCGAGACCGCATCCCAGGCCTTTTCCAGGACCGACAACGCATCGGCCAGGACCGTGGCCATCTCGTGGGATGGATCGGATACGCCGGCGACGAATGTCCTGAACCACTCGACCGGGGCGGCGTACTCGCGTCGAAGGTGCGCCAGGAAATCGGCGGGCGATCCGAAATCCAGATCACCCGACTCGAGAAGGTCCCGCTGGGAGAGGCAGAGGCGGCGGATCATGGACCAGACGGCGTCCTGTCCCGGAGCGCCCATGAGCACCCGCTCCCACGCCGGATCCGTCGTCTCTCCCCCGAACTCCGAGCGCAGGAACGCGCGGAAGGCGCCGTCCCACGCGTCGGACGCTTCGCCCTCCGGCAGCACTTCGAACTTCGGGTCGACCCCGGCTTCCGCGGGGAAGGATAGAAGTATGCGCCGGCAGAAGGAGTGGAACGTGGTGACGGAGAGCCTTCCGACGCCGTCCACAAGTTCCTCGACGCGCTCCCGGAGGATCGCGATTCCGTCTCCCTCACCGCCGGGAATGCGCACGAGGGAGTTCCACGCCGCCGCCTTTTCCCTCACATCTTCCGGCGAGGATGCGGACCGGCAGGCGGTGAGCAGCAGCTCCAGCCCTTCCACCACCCGGGATTTCATTTCAGCGGCCGCCTTGTCGGTGAATGTCAGCAGCAGGACCCGGTCCGGGGGAAGGTCGTTTTTATCCAGGAGCAGGTTGATGACGCGGGCGATCAGCGTCGCGGTCTTCCCCGTCCCGGCGGATGCGTCCACCGCGATGTCGCGCGAAAATTCCGTGACGGCCCTTATGCGATCGCTATCCATCCGGCGAGCAATCCTTCCTTGTCGAGTCTAAAACCCCGCCCTTGGGGCGGAATCATCGCGCCGCCGGGCGGCGCTCTCCGATCACCCGCATTCCCAGGTCTTCGCCCACGCGACGGGCAAGCGCATCCGTCTCCCTTTCCGCGCCCTCGTAGCGCGGCGACACCCGGCAATGGTCCGCGAAGGGGCAGGCGTCGCAATACCGCGGCGGATGGCCTCCCGCGTAGCTGAACCGGTGGTGGGGAAGGGGTGGAAACGCCCCGGACCGGTCGAGGGCGATCCACCCGGAAAGGGCGGCGGACCACCCGTCCCTGACCGCCTTCCACTGCTCCCCCGTCACAGTCACGGGCCGGATCCCGCTCTTGAGGAAGATGAGCGACGCCCGGACGTCGGGCGGCGCCGGCGAGAGCGTCTGCGCGAATGCGAGGTAGACCGGGATCTGGTTTGCAAGGCCGTGAAGGATCCATTCGAGCGGGGCCTTTTCCCGCGCGCCGTCGCGGTACTTGTAATCGATGATCTCGGCCTCTTCCAGTCTCCCCCGGTCGATGCGGTCGACCCTCCCCCGGAAGGCGGGCAGGCCCGTCCTTTCCGCCACCGCGAACCGTCGTTCCACGGCTTCCACCCGGTATCCTTCCGCGCCTCCCGCCCGGCCGATCTCCCATTCCACGAAGGCCGCCGCGTCGCGTTCGATCTCCCGGCGCCGCATCATGAACAGTCCCGGCAGGCCGGTTGGATTCTCCCGCGCGAATCGGGCGAACGCTTTTTTTGCGGCGGGCGCAACGTCGCCCCACCCTTTCCCGGAAGCGGCGTCTTTTCCCAGACGGCGCAGAATTTCGTGCATGAGGAGCCCTGCCTCGGCCGGCGTGAGCGACAGCTCTTCCTCCGGCTCCTCGACCGGGGAAAGTCCGATCCGGAACCGAAGAAAGTACCGGTACGGACAGCGGGCGAGCTCGTCCAGCTCGGTCGCGCTCCAGGCTCCGCGTCGCGCGGCGGCCCACGCGACGGGGAAGAGCGAAATCCCCTCCCCGCGCCGCTTCCATTCCGACACCGCCGCCGCGATCCTGCGCCACGGAATTCCTTCCGCGCCGTCATTCGGAGGGATCCCGTCCCTCCAGGAACGAAGCGCCTCCTCCCTCGGGCTCAAGGGACCTTCTGCGCGCAGCATCGCGAATGGGGAACGGGGAAGGAAAATTACGTGACCGCCCGCCTTCGACGCCCATTCCTCCGCGAACACGCCGGGGCCCGCAAACCGGGCAAGCAGGTGGAGAAGGTACCTGGAAGCGCGTCTGACCCGGCCCTCGGCATCCGCCCGCATCACCGAAAAAACGATCTCGCGCCTTGCCGAAGCCGCCGGCAGCGCGAAAAGAAGCTTCTCCTGAGCCGCGTTCTTCCTGAGGATGGATAGGGCCTCGGGCAGCCCGGCCTGCCGCGCCAGCCTGTTTATCGTTTCCCTGTCTTCGTCCGGAAGGAGCGGGTCCTCGTCGATCTGGGCGGGCACGAGGTCCTCGTTTGCCGACATGAAGATAACCCGGTCCGCCGTGACGCCCCGCAGCGTGTTCAGGTCCCCCGCGACGACGGCACCGGGGACCCGCATCCCCCCCCTCTCCCCGACGAAAAGCCGCCGGCTCTCGAGCAGGGCGGCAAACCGGGAAAGAGCCTCCCCGGCACCAGGCCACGGCGCCGCGCGCGCCGGTATCCGCTCGATGTCGTCCAGGAGCGACAGGAGCTCCGAAAGGGCCCGCCTGTCGCGCTCGGCTTCCCCGCTGCCGTCGTCCACGAAACGAAAGCTGCCGATGAGTACGCCCCTTATGGCCCGCGCCAATCCCCGATGGTCAACGGCGTCCATCAAGGGACGCAGGGACACCCGCAGGGCGCGGACCTCGGCCTTGAGGAGAGCGAGCTGCTCCAGCTTCTCCTTCCATCCCTCGTCCTCCTCATCCTCCCCGTGCCGCGGGCGCAGGCGGGAGAGGCGTTTCTCCCAATCGGACCCCGAGACGACCATCAGCTCGCGGCTCCACACGTCCCACAGGTCGGGCCGCCCCGGCGCCGGGGATTTGACGGCCGGACGGCGGTACGGGGAGGACAGGACGTCGATCACCTTCCTTCGCGGGAAATCCTCCCTGCCCAGCTCGATCATCTGGAGGAGCACCCGGATCGGCGGGACGGATGACAGCGGAACGGTCAATCTCTCCACCGTCCGGATGCCGTATTCCTCCGCCACGCGCTCCCAGGCGGAAATCTCATTTTCCCCGAAGCGCCGGGAGACCAGCATTACATCCTCCCCGGGATAGCGGTCCAGCCAGCGGCGCACCTGGCGCGCCGACTGCCGCGCTTCGCCCTCTTCGTGCGGAGCGGAAAGTATCGTCAGCGGCGCCGGTTCGGGTTCCCCGGAGGGGGAATCGGAGAAGATCCTTTCCCGGACGGCGCGCAGTTCCGGAGGCGCCGGGTCCGAGACTATCTCCATGTTCCCCTCGAAGGCCCGCGAGAGACGGTCCCACGCGCCCATCGCGTAGAAACAGGCCGGGGAAAGGGCGCCGTCCTCCCGAAATATCCCGGGGAAGTACACCTCGTCCAGAAGGCCGCTCGAAAGAAGCGCATCGACGAGCGTCCACTGCAGCCTCGTGAAATCGTAGAAGCCATAAAGGGATACCCGGAATGGGTAGCCGGGCTGCTCGAACCCTGAAACCGCCTCCTGGAAAATGCGCCGCCGGGTCATCCCTCCCATCTCGCCGACCTTCCGTTCGACGGCCTCGACGAGCCTGCGCCATTCGGCCCACCGCGCCGCCTTGCCGGTACGGCCTTCATCCCTGGCCTTGCGTTCCGCCAGGCGGAGAACGTCGGCTCCCAGCCAACCCTCCTCGAGGTCGGCCAGGGTCCGGGAAAGGGCTGGAAGGAATCCCGGCGAACTTGCGATCGCCGAGAAACCGCCTTCCGCCCGTTCGTATATTTCCTGTACCGCCGCGGAAACAGCCGCAGACATCATGGCCGGGGGCAGCTCCCGGGGAAACACCCCCCTGTGCTTCAGCAGCCGGAGCGCGAAATCGTACAGCGTTTGTACGGAGGCCCCGACCGCGACCCCACTCCACCGTGCGGCGAGCCGGCGGAGCAGGTGCTCCCTGAGCTCGTTCGAAGGGACGAGGAGGACCTGCTCCCACCCCCCGTTGCGGGCAAGGTTGCCGGGAAGCCGCGATAGAAGCTTTTCCTCGATGGCGGGAACGGGGCCCGCAAAGAGCCGGGAAACGGTTGGTGCAGGGTCTGTCATCGTGATCCCATTGTAATCGTCCCCGCCTCGTCGGAAAATAGGCAGTGGAGGGACCCTGGATGGATTCGAAGGCGAAAAGCAGGACCCGGTCCCAGTTCGCGGGGGTGGCCGGAAAGTACAGGGTGAGCACCGATCATACCGACCCGGAGGACCGGAAGATCCTTATCTCCCGGTTTTCGCTCGATCCGTCCCACGTCGTACTGGACGTGGCCACGGGCGGAGGGCACACGGCAGTCGCCATCTCATCGGGCGTACGCCGCGTCATCGCCTCGGACCTCACACCGGAAATGCTACAGGAGGCCAGGGCGCTTGCCAGGGAGCTCGGATGCCGGAACGTCGACTTCGTCGCGGCGGACGCGGAATGCCTGCCGTTCCCTTCCGGCAGGTTCGACCGGGTCACGTGCCGCATAGCCCCCCATCACTTCCCGGACGTGCGCGCCGCGGTATCGGAGTTCGCCCGGATCTCCAGGACCGGCGGGCTGGTGGGCATAATAGACAGCGTCGTGCCGGAAGACCCCGCCCTGGACGCCTTCATGAACGGAATAGAGAAGGTCCGCGACCCGACGCACGTGCGTAGCTACAGGGTCGACGAGTGGGTTTCGTTCCTGGAGGGAGCGGGGCTGTCCCTCATGCACGTCTCCTGCGCGTGGAAGGAACACCCGTTCCAGGAATGGGTGAGCCGCACCGGCATGCCCGCGGCCGTCCAGCGGGAAGTCGAGGAGATGTTCCTGGGGGCGTTCCCCCGCGCAGGCGAATTCTTCCGCGTCCGCATAGAGAACGGCCGTGTCGCTTCGTATTCGGACGAAAAGGGGATCTTCATCGGCCGCAAGGCATAACCGCCGGAGCGATATTGCACACAGCCTGGAATCATTTCTCCCGAATCACCGTACAATAATGTAGATGAACGAGACCGGCGGAAAAACCATCCTGTCGCGGATCTTCGTCCCGGCGATGGACTGCCCCGACGAGGAGAAAGAGATCCGCGCCGCTCTTAACCGGATCGAAGGGATCGAATCCGCCACATTCCATCTCTTCTCCCGGCAGTTGGAATTGCGCCATAGGGGAGAGCTCGGGGAGATCCTCGCATCCCTGCGGTCCATCGGGATGGAGGGTCACCCGGTGGACGAATCGTTGAGGAAGGCCGATATCCCGGAGCCGCCCAAGGCCCCGCTGGCCACCTTTTTCATTTCCGCCTCGCTGTTCCTTGCCGGCGCCCTGATCGCCGTCAGCCTGCCCGGCTCCCCCTGGGCGGGGCGTTTCTTCCTCGCCGCGACCGTCGCCGGCGGGGCCCCGATCGCCGTCCGCTGCGCGCGGGAGCTTCGCAACCGGTCGCTCGGGATGAACGTCCTCATGACAATCTCCGTTTCGGGGGCGACGGCCATGGGCGAATGGGCGGAAGCCGGCGGAGTCGTCACGTTGTTCGCGCTCGCCAACCACCTCGAAGCGCGCAGCCTGGCCAGGGCGCGGGAGGCAACCGCCGACCTGTTCGCGTTCTCCCCGGACACCGCCGTCATTCGCGAAGGGGGAGTGTACGGACAGGAGCGGGCCGTCGCGGCGGAGAACGTCAAGCCGGGCGACCTGCTGATCGTAAGGCCCGGCGCGCGGATCCCGGTGGACGCGGTCATCTACAAGGGAAGCTCCGATCTCAACGAAGCGATGCTCACGGGCGAGTCGATCCCCGTGGAAAGGAGCGAAGGCGACCCGGTGTACGCCGGCACGGTGAACGGGCGCGGGCTGCTGCTTGCCACGGCCGTGCGGCCGCTCTCGGAGTCCGCGTATGCGAGGATCCTGCGGCGGGTCGAGGAAGCCCAGTCGCAGAAGGCCCCCATACACGCCCTCATGGACCGGTTCGCCGCGGTCTACACGCCGTCGGTCCTGGCCGCCGCCGTCCTTGTGGCGTCCGTACCCCCCGTGCTGGGAGCGGGAGCCTTCGCCGAATGGGCCTACCGGGCGCTCGTCCTGCTGGTGATAGCGTGCCCCTGCGCGATCGTGCTGGCGGCCCCCGTGGTCACGGTCGCGGCGCTCACGCGCGCCACACGCGAGGGGATCCTGGTCAAGGGGGCGCAACACCTCGAAGCGCTCGGCAAGATCCGGGCGGTCGCGTTCGATAAAACCGGAACACTGACGCGAGGGAGGCTCAAGATCACGAGCGTGCGGGCGGCAGCCGGGACTTCGGAGGAAGAGGTAGTGCGTCTGGCCGGCGCTGTTGAAGCCGGATCCGCCCACCCCGCCGCCGAAGCGATCCGGCACGAGGCAAGGCGAAGGGGGGTGGCTCTTGCAGCCAGGGGGACGCTGGCGCGCACGCTGGAGGTCATGGAGGGGCGCGGGCTTTCGGCGGAGGTCGAAGGCAGACGGGTATTCGTGGGCAACCGCCGGCTCTTCGAGGAGATTGGAACCGCGCCGGCGGCCCTGGACTCCCTCCTCGCTTCGGAATGGGGGGGATCTTCCCGCCTCGTGTCCATAGTGGGGACGTCGCAAGGGGTGGGGGGCGTGCTGGAGATGGAGGACGAGCTTCGGGAAGAGGCGCCGGCCGCGGTCCGCTCCCTGCGCGCCCTCGGGATCGAGCACGTGGTGATGCTGACCGGCGACCGCCCCGAGGCGGCCCGCTCCATGGGTGCGGCAGCGGGCATAGGCGAGGTGATGCACGACCTTCTTCCCGAGGACAAGCTGGTTAAAGTCAGGGAGCTCGTCGAAGCCTACGGGTTGGTGGCGATGGTGGGGGACGGCGTCAACGACGCTCCCGCCCTGGCGCTTTCCACCGTCGGGATCGCGATGGGCGCGGCAGGGTCGCCCGCGGCGATCGAGACCGCCGACGTCGCCCTGATGACGGAAGATCTTCGAAAGATTCCGGCTGCCGTAGTTCTGGGGCGCCGGATGGTCTCCGTCATCCGGCAGAACGTGGCGGCCTCCCTCGCGATCAAGGCAGGCTTCCTCGCGATGGCCGTTGGGGGTTTCGCCACGCTCTGGATGGCGGTGGCGGCGGACATGGGGACGACGCTGCTCGTCATAGGGAACGGCCTGCGCCTGTTGCGCAACGGCGAGCCGCGGAATTGAGCGGGCGTGGCGCGGGCGCGACTCGACAGGAACATCGTCGCCCTTGGGGTGGTGAGCCTTCTCACCGACTTCTCCAGCGAGATGATCTACCCGCTCCTTCCGGTGTTCATCACAACCACCCTTGGCGCCGGGCCGGCGGCGCTCGGAATAATCGAGGGGGTGGCGGAGTCCACTGCCAGCCTGCTCAAGCTGTTCTCGGGCGTATGGTCCGACCGAATCGGGCGCAAGAAGCCGCTGGTCACCGCGGGGTACGGCCTTTCCGCGGCCATGCGACCGCTGGTGGGATTCGCCACCGCCTGGGGACACGTGCTGGCGGTGCGGTTCTCGGACAGGATCGGCAAGGGGATCCGGACTTCCCCCCGGGACGCGCTGATAGCGGCATCCGTGCCGGCGGAAGACCGCGGGCGCGCTTTCGGGCTGCAGCGCGCGATGGACCACATGGGAGCGGTGATCGGCCCCCTGGCCGCGTTCCTCCTGCTCTACGGCGCGGGGCTTTCCATGAGGACCGTCTTCTTCCTTTCGGCGATCCCCGGGGCCGCCGCCGTCGCCGCTCTCCTGTATCTCGTTCGGGAGCCGGGAGCTCCCGCGCCTGCCCACGCCGGAGGAATGCCGGGCGGTGGTGAGCTTCCTCCCGCTTATCGCCGGTACCTGCTGATCGTCGGCCTGTTCACGCTGGGCAACGCCAGCGACGCATTTCTGATCTTGAGGGCGGTGGATGCGGGCGTCCCCGCCGCATACGTGCCATTGTTGTGGGGGGCATTCCACCTCGTAAAGTCTTCCCTGTCCGCTCCGGCGGGAGCCCTCTCCGACCGGTGGGACCGAAGGAAAATGGTGGTCGCAGGATGGATCGTCTACGCCGCAACCTACGCGGCCTGGGGCCTGGCGAGCGGGCCGGCGTGGATGGTGGGGCTTTTTCTGGTGTACGGCCTCTATGCCGCGGCGACCGAAGGCGTGGAGCGGGCGCTGGTCGCCGACTTCGTCCCGCCCGAACGCCGCGGGACGGCCTACGGGTGGTTCCATCTCGTGGTGGGAATATCCGCCCTTCCGGCAAGCGTACTGTTCGGAGTCCTCTACAATTGGCGGGGCGCGGCTGCCGCCTTCGGAGTGAGCGCCGCGCTGGCGCTTGTTTCTTCCGTGCTGCTGCTGTCCCTTAAGATCCCCACAGGGCCTGCGGGGAGCGCCCCGGCGACTCGATAACCCTCAGGACGAACGGGCGGCGGGCCGAGCGCCCCCCGAACCGCATGTCTATGAAGGTCACGACCGTCTTGCCCTCCGCCGCGGAAACGTACACGGTCGGGAACCGGGCGAACCAGAGGTAGGTCCGGACGTCCGGCAGGTTTTCGAGCGCTCTTGCCTCGGGCACGTCCCGGCCTTTGCGCGCGCGCTCCTTCCAGGAGATCTCCCCGGCGAAGGGGTCCACTTCCGCCCGGAGGTATGTCGAGCCGTCGTCCACGAACCCGTTCCAGGCGAACGGGCCTACAGGGAGCGGAATTCTCCTGCGGTTCAAGACCGTCGTTGCGATCCCCGAGGCGACTTCCGCAAGTCGCGGCCCCCCGGCGGCCTCCGCCCTCCGCGCCAAACCGAGGTCCGGCAGCGAGAGTTCCGGCAGAGACTCTATCTCCACGAGACTCGGCAGCGCCCACGAGGAAACCACGGGGACGCCGTGCCTGACGGCCGCTTCCCGGATCGCGCCCTCCGCCCGAAGGTGCAGGAAGGTCGCGAACCCGACGTATGCCACCAGGACGACAAGGGCCGCCCGCGCCCGCGACGGCCGGTAACGGGACATGACGAGCCCGGCGACGATGATGCCGGTGAACGCAAGATCGATTATGAACAGAAGGTCGAACGAAACACGCATGTCGGAAAACGGCTGGAAGATCTGGGTACCGTATGAATTCAGCAGGTCGAGCGCGATGTGCGAGAGCTGCCCCAGCAGGACGAGCAGGTACAGTTTCTTAAGATCCTTCCACTTACCGAACCTGTAGAGCAGCAGGGCGACCAGCACGGACGTCACCGCGACGCCTGCGAAGGAGTGGGAGACCCCCCGGTGGATCCGCAGGTAGACTTCGCTGCCGAGCAGGGAAGCGACGTTGTCGGCGTCCGGGAGGATCGATCCGGCGACGACCGCGAGGGTCGCCTCTTTCTTCCCGGCTTCGGAAGGGACCGCCCGGGCGATCAGCCACCCGGTCAGCCCGTGAGTTACCGTGTCCATAACCTTTTTATTATATCATTCCCTTGGGATCGAGAATGCGTTCGATCTCGATGTCCGCGAGAATGCCTTTATCTTTCAGTATCATACGGATCGTCTTCCCGCCGTGGTATGCCTCGTGCGCAAGCTGCGCGGCCTGGTTGTACCCGATCTTTACGGCCAGAGGGGTGACCATGGCCAGACTCTGCTCGATCAGTTCCTCGCAGCGTTTCCGGTTGGGAGTTATTCCTGCGACGCACCTCGAAGCCATGAGCCGGGAGGCGGCCGAGATTATGCCGATCGACTCGATGAGGTTGCGCGCCATTACGGGAAGCATGACGTTCAGCTCCAGCACGCCGAGCGACCCGCCGAGCGTCACGACCGCGTCGTTCCCGATCGCCTGCGCGCCCGCCTGGATGGCGATCTCCAGGATCACCGGGTTTACCTTCCCCGGCATGATGGAAGACCCCGGCTGGAGCGCGGGGAGGTCGATCTCGCCGATTCCGCACCGCGGGCCCGAGGACAGAAGCCGCAGGTCGTGGGATATTTTGATGAGGGAGGCCGCCATGGTTTTCACCGCGCCGCTGGCCGACACGAGCGGATCCTGCGCGCCCATGGCCTCGAATCGGTTCTCCGAGGGCCGGAACGGGATGCCTGTGACCGTGCCGATCTCGGCTATGGTTCTCGCGCCGAACTCCGGGTGGGCGTTGAGCCCCGTCCCCACGGCCGTGCCGCCCAGCGGAAGCTCCTCAAGGTCCGCGAATGTCGCGCGTATCCTGCGGATTCCGTGGTCCACCTGGGATGCGTAGCCGGAGAACTCCTGCCCCAGGGTGACGGGGACGGCATCCTGCAGGTGCGTCCTGCCTATTTTCAGGACGTCGGAGAATTCCCGCGACTTGGTTTCCAGGGCGTCGCGCAGCAGCTCGAGGGGAGGAAGGAGCTCGCCGGAGAGCTGGCGGCGCGCCGCGATCCGTATGGCCGACGGGATTACGTCGTTGCTGGACTGGCACCGGTTGACGTGGTCGTTGGGATGGACCGGGGCGTTGGCCCCCCTGGGCTGCCCAAGCAGTTCGTTTGCGCGGTTTGCCAGCACTTCGTTGACATTCATGTTCGTGGATGTCCCCGACCCGGTCTGGAATACGTCGAGAACGAACTCATCGTCGAACTTCCCCTCCAGAACCTCCCGGGCGGCGCGCGAGATCGCCTCCGCCAGGGAAGGGGGAAGGAGTCCCAGCCCCGCGTTGACCTCGGCGCCAAGCCCCTTGATCATGGCCGCGGCGTGCACCACCGGGATCGGCATGCCCTCCCCGCTCACCGGACCGTTTTCAAGTGCGCGGCAGGTCTGCGCCCCGAAATACGCCTCTTCGGGCACTCGAACCTCCCCCATGGAGTCCTTTTCCACCCGGAACCTGATCATCTTCCGCCTCCCGACTTCCCGCCGTTCGACAACCTGTGGGATTCCCGCCTGAAGGCGGCGGTTTCCCTCCCCGGAGATCGCACTACCGCCTTCATCAATAGCCGACCGGCTCGAACTGCTCCCTGGCCGGGGAGTAGCTGTACACGCGGCCCGCCCCTATATCGAAGAACCAGGCGTGGACGTGGAGCTTCCCTTCCAGGGCCGCCTCCCGTACGACCGGATAGGTCCTCAAGTTCTCGATCTGGACCAGGACGTTTTCCTCCGACGTGATCTCCAGCCGTTCCTCGCGGGAGAGCTCAGGGTAATTCGCGGTGACCACCCGCATCGTCCTGTCGCCGTATTTCAGCCACTCCCCGATGTGAGGGGTGGCGGCGTAGTGCGACCGGTCCTTGTACAAGGCCTTGATCGCCCCGCAGTCCGAGTGCCCGCATACGATTATGTCCCGCACGTGAAGGTGCACGACGGCGTACTCCACGGCCGCCGCCACTCCGGTGCCTTCCAGCGGGTTCTCCGAGTACGGAGGGACGAAGTTCCCCATGTTCTTGACGATGAAGAGGTCCCCCGGCTTGCCGTGTATTATGACCGCCGGGTCCACGCGCGAGTCGCAGCAGGTTATGAAAAGCGCTTCCGGGCTCTGGCCGTGCTCGGCAAGCCGCTCGAACAGCTCCCGGTTCTCGCTCCAGTATTGATTGCGGAACCGGTGTATCCCGGCGATCAGCTTCTGCATGCGTGCCCCCGGCGCATTTCTTGTTACTATTAACCGTAATTCCGCATCAAACAAGCGCATTCTGCGCAATTCACAGTAATTTCAAGGCCCTTGACGTACATCAAGGCGCCGCGATCACAAAACACCTTATCTTGACTCCATTCTCCGGGCAACCCGTACCC
>DATBLU010000159.1:0-7649 GCA_036555205.1 Candidatus Deferrimicrobiaceae bacterium | reverse complement strand
CGGAAGGAAAATATTACCCTCTTGGCGCGACGCCGACGAAGGACGGCGTCAACTTCGCCATCTACTCGCAGAACGCCCGAGAGGTCTATCTCCTGCTGTTCGACAGCCCCGACGGCGAACACACGAACGTCATCCGCCTTGAGAACCAGGCGAAGTATATCTGGTATGCCCACGTTTCGGGGCTTTCCGCCGGCCAGCTTTACGGTTACAAGATCCGGGGGGAACACAACCCGGCTTACGGGCTGCGTTTCAACGATAACAAGCTTTTGATCGACCCCTACGCGAAGGCGCTCACCGGCAAGTTCGTCAATGAGGACAATTTGCTGCTTTCCTATAACCCGGAAGACCCGGCGGCCGACCTATCCCGGGACGAGCGGGACAACACGCGGATCGTCCCCAAGTCGATAGTCGTCGACGACACGTTCGACTGGCAGGGTGACGTACCCCCGGACTATGACCTCGAAAAGCTTCTCGTCTACGAGGTCCATCTCAAGGGGTTTACGGCGCATCCGTCCTCCGGAGTGAAGCATCCGGGAACGTATCCGGGATTCATCGAGAAGATCCCCTACCTGAAATCGCTCGGGATCAATGCCGTGGAGCTCCTGCCGGTCCACGAGTTTTACGTCGAGGATTTCCTGCGCAACAAGGGATTGACGAACTATTGGGGGTACAACTCGATCGGATTCTTCGCACCGGAGTCGTCGTACGGCACGGGCAGTTCCCCGGGCTGCCAGGTGAACGAGTTCAAGACACTGGTCAGGGAGCTCCACAAAGCGGGGATCGAGGTGATCCTCGACGTCGTCTACAACCACACCGGGGAAGGGAACGAGCGGGGCCCCACGCTCTGCTTCAAAGGGATCGACAACCCGACGTACTACTGCCTCACGGGGACCTCCTCGGAGCCGCGCCGGTACTACCATAACTACACGGGGACCGGAAACACCATGAACCTCGCGCATCCCCACGTCATCCGTTTCGTCATGGACTCACTGCGGTACTGGGTCGGGACGATGCACGTGGACGGATTCCGGTTCGACCTCGCCTCGGTGCTGGGGCGCGAGGAAGGGATGTTCCGCAGTTCGGCGTCGTTCTTCGACGCCGTCACCCAGGATCCGGTATTGAACCGCATCAAGATCATAGCGGAACCGTGGGACCTGGGGACATACCAGGTGGGCAACTTCCCCATCGACTGGTCGGAGTGGAACGGCAAGTTCCGGGACACGATGCGCCGCTTCGGCAAGGGAGACCCCGGGCAGGTGCGCGACCTGGGGTGGCGGCTGACCGGCTCGGCCGATTTGTACGGCGAAGACGGCCGCAGCCCCTACAACAGCGTCAACTTCATCACATGCCACGACGGCTTCACCCTGAACGATCTCGTCTCCTACAACGAGAAACACAACGAAGCCAACGGCGAGGAGAACCGGGACGGGACGAACGACAACCTGTCGTGGAACTGCGGCGCGGAGGGAGAGGCGGACGATCCCGCCGTCCGGAAGCTCCGCGCGCGGCTGATCAAGAATCATATCTGCAGCCTGGTATTCTCATCGGGCACACCGATGATCCTCGGCGGGGACGAGTTCCGGCGCTCGCAGAAGGGGAACAACAACGCCTACTGCCAGGACAACGAGATCAGCTGGTTCGACTGGACCCTGGCGGAGAAAAACGGGGACATCCTTGAGTTCTTCCGGAAGACGATCGCCTTCGCCCGCCGATTCCCGATCCTGCAGCGCAGGAAGTTCTTCCGCGGCGTGGACCTGGACGCGAACGGCATCGACGACATCACCTGGTTCGGGACGGACGGGAGGAGGCCGAACTGGGACGATCCGGAACTGCGCACCCTCTGTTACCAGCTCGACGGGAGCGAGGGATCGGCGAACCGGGACGACTACCTGCTCTTCTTCATCCTGAACGCCGACTACCGGAAACAGGTCGTCGAGATCCCGCAGCCGCCGGGCGGGATGACCTGGTACCGCGTGATAGACACAAGCCTTGATAGCGAAAATGATTTCCTGGACCCGGGGGCGGAGGTACCCATCGATCCGGCAAACTCCTATCCGGCGGCTCCAAGGAGCACGGTGGTTCTGCTGGGGCGGTGAACTTCCCTACTAATCGTCGTGGTGTCTGCGCCTGTCGCCGTGCCCTTTGTGGTGCTTCCCGCCGTGGTTCCCGTGGCTCTTCTTCCAATGTCCGTAAGGAACGCGCTTCTCGCGGACGTAGACGGTGCGATAGTTCGCAGGAACCCGGTAAACAGGCGCCGGGACGTGCCGCCGCCCCACGACCGTCCACGGCCCGTTATAGTCGCTGGCCCGGTACCAGCGATCCCCGCGGCGGTTCCACCAGCGGTTATCGTAGAAGAAAAGGTCCACGCTTACGCCGGGCGCGAAGTAGACGTTCGACCGGGGGATGACGACCATTTCGGGAGGCTGCTCGATTACCACCGGCAGCCCGAGGTTGACATTGACGTCGACCCCGGCATGCGCGGGGGCCGCGTTCGCGGCAAGTCCCGCAAGGGGGAGAAGGACAAGAGCGACAAGAATTCTCGTTTTCATCTGTTACTCCTGTTGAAGTTACACATTCCGCGGCCCGCGGAAAATTCCGAAATCCTCGTACTCCTGCGCGACTGCGCAAAGCCCGGAATTCCGGCCTTTCCGCCAGCCCCGGGCAACCAATGAAAAGATTTTTCACGAACTGTGCCATAAAGACGAATTCATGTGCCACACCGTCTAAACCGACCGTGGAAGCGATCCGGCAGCTGGCGCGGCGTTCCCATGTACAGGTAAAATCGATTTCGGGGGTGTTTTTAAGCGATGGCGGAACTTCAGACCCTGTGCAGGCCTGAGGCGGTCATTTTCGATTTTGACGGCGTGATCGCCGACACCGAGACGCTGCACTGCAATGCCTTCCGGAAGGTGCTTGAGCCGCTGGGGATATCCTTCCCCTGGCAGGAATACGTCGACCGCTACATGGGGCTCGACGACCGGGACGCGTTCCGGGAAGCCTTTCGCATTCACGGCTTGGACCTGGACGACCGGAGGCTTTCCCATCTGGTCGATGCCAAGTCACGGGTGTTCCAGGAAATCATCAGGAACGGGGTGAACTCCTATCCCGGGACCGTCGAGATGATCGAGTCGCTGCACGCATCCGGATTCCCCATGGCCATCAGCAGCGGCGCGCTGCGGTCCGACATCGATCCGATCCTGTCGATGCTCGGAATAGCGCGCTGTTTCCTCCACATCGTCACGGCCGACGACGTCCGGAAAGGCAAGCCCGATCCGGAGGGCTACGTCCTCGCCTTCCGGAGGCTGTCCCTTTCACGCCCGTCGATGCTTTCTTCGCCGCGGAAGTGCCTGGCCGTCGAGGACACCCCCGCGGGCGTGGAGGCCGCGAAACGGGCAGGGCTTTCGGTGCTGGCGGTCACGAACAATTACGCGGCGGAGCAGCTCTCCGGGGCGGATGCCATAACCGATTCCCTCGCGAACATTCGGCTGGCGGGGGCGCTTCCGTAACACCCCTGCCGGCATCCGGCGATGCTACGCCCCGTCCGGCGGAGTCTTGTTCGACTCGAACTGTCTCCGGAGGCGTTCCAGCCCCTTCCGGTAGCTCTCGGCGTCGCCGTACTCGAAGAACCGCGGGTAGCGCTGGTGCGCGTTGCGGATCCTCCGCGCGTGCTTGATCGGGCACCAGTACTGCTCCGTGCGCGCCGCAACCTCCCGGAAATACCCCGCAAGGCCGTTTGCGTACGAGCAGTAGAAACAATTGAACTTCTCCATTGCGTTCAGGTAGGGGAGATCGCCGCGGTCGAAGACCATGTAATCGCCCCGGCGTGCCTTCGGGATTCCGTAGACCGGAAAGCAGATGGTCTGGTAGAGCGTCACGAATAAATCCAGGCAGAGGAGCGGAATGAAGCCGGTGTAGATGACCGGCGCGGTAAGCACGTTGAACGGATGCGCTTCGCGCAGGTACCTGAGAAGTCCGATTTTGAGCGTCCGGCCCTGGAGGATGACCTCTTCGGCGAATCGAACCCTTTTTTCCTCTACCGTGAAGCGGAACTCCTCGCGCTTCTTCCTGAACTCGGACTCCATCTCCTCTTCGATCGACTTGAGGGTCTGGATAAGCTCTTCGATCTTCGGATTCATCGAGCCTCCGCGCGGATGGAAATTATTTATCGGTACGGATAGAAGACATAAAAAAGCAGGGAAAGGACCGCGAGGACCCAGAGGCCTGCGGGGACCTCCCGGACCCGGCCGCTCACGACCTTTAGCAGCGGGTAGGAGATGATCCCCGCCGTCATCCCTACCCCGATGTTGTAGGTGAAGCTTATGAGGGTAATCGTGAGGAAAGCGGGGATCAGCTCCGTGGGATCCTGAAAATCTATCTTCGTGACCGGGGCGATCATGAAACTGCCGATGACGATCAGGGCGGCTCCGTAGGCGTGGGGCGGGACCGCGGTAAGCAATGGGGCGAAGAACAGGGAAAGCAGGAACAGGAATGCCACGACAAGGGATGTGAACCCGGTCCGCCCGCCTTCCTCTATCCCCGCGGCCGATTCTATGAATGCCCCCGTGGTCGTCGTCCCCAGAAGGGGCGCCGCCGTGGTGGCCAGGGCGTCCGCGAGCATGGGTTTCTCGATATCGGGAAGGTTCCCATTCTCGTCCAGGAGCCCCGCCCGCGCGGAAAGTCCGATCAGGGTGCCCACCGTGTCAACGAAGGCCATGACGAATACGATCAGAATGACAGGAAAGAAGTTCGGGCTCAAGGCCGCCGGCAGGTCGAGCTTCAGCAGGAGAGGGCGTATATCGGGGGGGAAATCGGCCAGTCGAACGGGAGCGGGCGTGACGCCAAACAGAAACGACAACAGGGTGGTGCCAAGCACTCCGGCGACGATCGCACCCGGTATGCGCCGGATCGTCATTACGACGATCACGAAGAGGCAGAACAGCGCCAGCAGCGACCTGGCGTCCGACATGTCGCCGAGGGATACAGGCGCCCCGGGGACGCCCAGCCGGACGATCCCGGCCTCGTTCAGCCCGATGAACGTCAGGAACAGGCCGATCCCCACGGCGAAGCTGAACTTCAAGGATTGCGGGAGCGCCTCCGCCAGCCAGCCCCTGATTCTCAGGACCGTCAGCAGCGTGAACAATATCCCCGCTATGAAGACGGCCCCCAGCGCGGCCTGCCAGGAATACCCCATGACCTTGACCACGGTGAAGGCGATGAAGGCGTTCTCCCCCATGTACGGAGCGATGGCGAAGGGACGCCTTGCGTACAGGCCCATCACGACGGTGCCGAACGCGGCGGAGAGGATCGTGGCCACCATGGAAGGGCCTTTCGGGATGCCGGCCGCTTCGAGGATCGCCGGGTTGACGATGATGATGTACGCCATCGTCAAAAAAGTCGTGATCCCGGCCAGCGTCTCCTTGCGGTAGGACGTGCCGTGTCGTTCAAAGTCGAAGTACCGCTTCACGCCCGGCCTCCCACCGTGATCCGTCCACATTGATCTTAGAGTAAATATCCGGCGGATGTCTTTACGGATTATGGGAGCGGCAGGAAAGCGGTCGAAGCCGGAAAACGGATGTGGCGGCGGAACTGCCGGGATCGCCTCGGGCATCGTAATGATTGGATCACAAGATGCCGCAGACGGAGGTCGAGCATGGGCATGAAGATAACCGATCGCATCGAGGAGAAGATCATGCTTCGCGTCCCCCGCGCGCGCGTCTGGCGCGCGCTCACAGACGCGGAGGAATTCGGCGCATGGTTCGGCGTCAAGCTTTCCGGCTCATTTACGCCGGGCGCCACGGTCAAAGGGACGATCACCGAAAAGGGGTACGAGGGCCTGCCGTTCGAGCTCGTCGTCGAGCGGATCGAGCCCCAGCGCCTGTTCTCGTGGCGCTGGCACCCTTACGCGATAAATCCCGACGTGGACTACTCCGGCGAGCCGAAAACGCTCATCGTGTGCGAACTTGAGGAAGTCCCCGGCGGCACGGCTATCACCCTTGTGGAATCCGGCTTCGACCGGATCCCGGCCGCGCGCCGCGAGGAAGCCTACCGGATGCACGAGGAGGGTTGGGCGGCGCAGATGAAGTCGATCGAGCGGTACCTGGCCAAGGCGGCTTGACGCCAGTACCCGAAGAAAATCCGCATGACAGACGTCGATGCCTGCCGGGCGTTTTTTCCCTGTTGCCGTTGTGGGCCGCCCCCTCAGGGGCGGCTCACCCATATCCGGGTGCGATGCTCTTCCGGTTGCCTTGAACCGCCCCCCGATCCAGGCATAGTTGTTATTTAAAAAAATCTCTTTTACATTTTCGAAAAGAAGAGGCGCTCCTGATAATGCAAAATACCGTGTCTATTTAAGTCAATATACAATATATTGCAATATGATGTGTTTTAACTGCATTATTTAGCACAACAATTGAAATTACTTCTTTCATTCGCTGGTTTACCTTATTCCCATTACGGAAACAGGTCTTGGTACGATTTTCGCTTTAAGAGTCTTAGCCAACAATTAGTTAAGGAGGTGATCTAAAGACAAGTTCATTTAAGGCAAATTGATACAAGGGTTATCGGCAGGCAACAAAGGACGCCCAACCTATAACAAAGGAGGACCGTGCCATGTTAAAGAAATTCGCAAGCTTCGTAAAGAAAGAGGAAGGACAGGCGCTGGCGGAATACGGATTGATACTGGCGCTGATCGCCGTAGCGGCCGTCGCAGCCCTTATCGCGTTGGGCGGCGGCATATCAACCACCCTTGGATCCATCACGGCCAACCTGTAAAGGGAAATCTTTGCACCCGGACGTAAACGGAGGGCGCGATGGCAGAACAAAATCGGTTGGAACCGCTTAAGAAAAAAGACCTGGAGCAGGACGGTCAAGCGTTAGCCGAATACGCCTTGATCCTCATTTTCATCGCCCTTGCCGCCATCGCCTCCCTCGTCCTCCTGGGTAGCTCCATCCAAGGATTCTTTACAAGCTTCAGCGGGAGTTTCTGATCGATATGACCGAACGTAACGATCGCCGGAAATCCGATGCAAAAATGCCTCCGGGGGAGAGCAGTCACGGACACTGCGCCCCCGGGGGCCTGGTTCCCGGCGCAGAGACAGGCATCACGACGGAATCGAAAATGTGCACGACGAGTGGCCAGGCGCTGGTGGAATTCACCCTCGTGGTCCTGATGATGCTGTTCCTGCTTATAGGGATCGCCGAGTTCGGCCGCGCATGGATGACCCGGAACATACTCACTGGCGCCTCCCGCGAGGCCGTGCGGATCGCGGCCGTCCAGGGTGACGTCGCCGCCGCCAGGGGGCGGGCCGACGCCATCCTCGCCTCCGCCAGCATCGTCGGGGCATCCGTCGGAGTCAATCCTTCCGGCGCCCCCTTCGGGACGTGCACCGTGAACATCACGTACAACTTCCCGCTATCCGTGGCCGGGTTCCTTCCCGGGCTTTCCGGCTCGAGTATCCCGCTCGCCGCATCCACGTCGATGCGGGAAGAATATTAAGGGGGCCCCACTCTATGGACAAGAAGCGGATCATCGGAATCGCAGGAGTAGCTTTCATCCTTGCCCTCGCCGCGGGCATCGGGACCTACCGGTTCCTCTCGGAGAAGGGCCGCGTAGCCGAAGCCGCAAAGCTCCAGACCATGGGGATCGCGGT
>DATBLU010000146.1:0-21556 GCA_036555205.1 Candidatus Deferrimicrobiaceae bacterium | reverse complement strand
TTCAGGAAATCGTTGTTCACCACGTTTATGAAAAACTGCGCCGTCGCCGAATCGACCACGCCGGTCCTGGCCATGGCGACCGTCCCCCGGTCGTTTCGCAGCCCGTTGCCCGCCTCGTTCTTTATCGGCTGGTGGGCCGGCCGCTTCTCCTTCATGTCCGGCGTGAATCCCCCTCCCTGGACCATGAAGTTGCGAATCACGCGATGGAACACGAGCCCGTCGTAGTGCCCCTCGTTTACGTACGCGAGAAAGTTTTTCACAGTGATCGGGGCTTTGTCGGGGTACAGCTCGATCTTGATGTTCCCCATGCTGGTCTCGAGAAGAACCACCGGTTTCCCTCCCTTTTTGGCGGCGTCCGCGGCAAGCGAGACCCCGCTTGATAGTATCAGGACGGCTGCAACCACGAAAAGTTTTCGCAATGGACACCTCCGTTTTCCCGATATGAGGGAACATTTTACACCTCTTCGGGGTTTCCTTGACATAGGGCCGCTCCACTACCACCTGCCATCTGTACTCGGAGGACGCTTGTGAATAGAATGTACTGGCTTGTCCGTTTCTTCTTGCCTGCCCGGGAGGCGCTTACGTCCGCCGTCATCAGGATGTTGTCAGCCGCCGCGCTGCTTGCGGCATCCCTTCCCTGCCTCGCGGCGGAGGTGCCCGTCTCGCTCGACGACGCCGTCCGGATGGCCGTGGAGAACAACCTCTCGCTTCGTGCCGAAACCTTCAATCCTTCCATATCCCGGACCGACGTCAGGGCCGCCCGCGCCATATACAATCCGCGCGTAGGCGTGCTTCTCGAGCATGCGGGATCCGACTCGCGCCCGGCGCCCGGCTCCTCCTTCTTTACGCGCGACCGGTCCTTCGACGCCAACGTCTCCGCGGACGCCCTGCTTCCGACCGGAGCCACGGCTTCCGCATCGTTCGCCAACCAGTGGAGGCAGGACAACCTGGAAACCTCCCTGTCCCGTTTCGCGCGGCCGAGCTTTACTCTCTCCGTATCGCAGCCGCTTCTGCAGGGACTGGGAAGGGAGGTAACGGAACGCAACATCACGATCGCCTCATTCGCGACGGAATCGGCACTGGCGATCTGGCGGAACCAGGCGCTTATCGTCTCCGGAAATTCGAGGGACGGGTACTTCGCCGTGATCAAGGCCCGCGAAAATCTGCGGACCCGCAAGGCCTCCCTCGCCCTCGCCAGGGAGATACACTCGGGCAACGAGGCTCGCGTGCGTGCGGGCGTCCTGGCCGCGGTCGAACTGCTGGACTCCCAGCTCGGGGTGGCCCAGAGGGAAAAAGACCTCCTGGACGCGGAGAAAAACGCGCTCGACGAGCAGGACAAGCTTATCGTGCTGCTGAACCTTCCGCCCCATTCCGGGCTCCTGCTGTCCGAGTCTTTCCCCGACGTCGCGATCGACCGGTCCGAGGAAAACGCGGTCCGGAAGGCGATCGCCATGCGGCCCGATCTGCTCCAGGCCAGGATCGACCTGAAAAACCGGGAGTTCAGCGCCAAGGTCGGCAGGAACCTGCTGCTGCCTTCCCTTTCATTGAAAGGAAGCGCGGGGCTCGCCGGGCTCGATTCCGACTACGGCGGCGCGCTAGAGGACCTTAAAACCGGCGATTCTCCTTCGTGGTCGATCGGGATCGAGCTTGCCTACCCGCTTGGAAACGACGCCGCGGAGGCAGACCTGGCGAGGAACCGCCTTCTCGCCGGCCAGTCCCGCGTGCGGATCCGCACGCTCGAGGAGGCCGCCGGGCTCGATGTCCGCACCGCGATCAGGAACCTGGAGACGCGGGAAAAACAGATCGCGGTGGCGATTCGCGGCGTGGAGCTGGCGGAAGCGCGCCTCGACTCATACATCAAGCGGGGCAGGGTCGGGCTTGCCACCACCAAGGACATACTTCAGGTGGAATCTGACCTGACCGCCGCCCGGGAGTCCCTCGCCGGCGCGCGGGCCGATTTCCAGGTCGGCGTCACCCAATTCTGGAGGAGCACGGGCGAGCTGCTGGAGCGGCACGGGATCCGCATCGAGGACGGCGAAATCGAAAACCTGGCCTGGAAGGAAATCAGATGAAACGCATCATGGTCGCCGCTCTCGTGCTCGCCGCGGTCGCCGCCGCCGGTTATTTCTACTTCGCGAAAGCGAACGGAAAGTCCCTGCCCTACCGGACCGCGAAAGTGGAGAGGGGGGACATCGCGGAAACGGTGTCCGCCACGGGGAACATCAACGCGGTGAAAACGGTCCAGGTGGGGAGCCAGGTGTCGGGAACGATCCAGGAGATCCTCGTCGATTTCAACTCCCGTGTCCGCAAGGGGCAGGTCATCGCCAGGATCGATCCCAGGATCTTCGAGGCGACGGTGGCCCAGTCGAGGGCGAACCTGCAGAACGCCGCCGCGGTGCTCGAGAAGGCGAAGATCGTGACGGCGGACACCCTGCGGACCTTGAGGCGCAACCAGGAGCTGGTCAAGGACGGGTACGTGTCACGGGCCGACGTGGACGCCGCGGAGACGGCGTACGACTCCGCCGTGTCGCAGCAGAAAAGCGCGGAGGCCCAGCTGGCGCAGGCAAGGGGGGCGCTCTCCGTAGCGGAAACCAACCTCCGCTTCACGACGATAGTCTCCCCGGTCGAGGGAACCGTGATCTCGCGCAGCGTCGACGTCGGCCAGACCGTGGCGGCCAGTTTCCAGACTCCCACCCTGTTCACGATCGCGCAGGACCTGACGAAGATGCAGATCGACACCAATGTCGACGAGTCCGACATAGGCCGGACGAAGGCGGGGCAGGATGTCGCGTTCACCGTCGACGCCTATCCGGAGAAATCCTTCGCGGGCAAGGTCATCCAGGTCCGGAACTCGCCGATCGTGACCCAGAACGTCGTCACGTACGACGTGGTGGTGCAGGTGGACAACAAGGACCTTTCGCTCAAGCCGGGGATGACCGCGAACGTGACGATCCGCATCCGTGAATTCAAGGACGTGCTGAAGATCCCGAACGCCGCGCTGCGTTTCCGTCCGTCCGACATGAAAAAGGCGGAAGGGGAAAAGGAGCCGCCCGGCTCCCGCGTGTACGCCGCAGGCAAGGATGGAAAGCCGCAGGCGGTCCAGGTCAAGACCGGGACCAGCGACGGGACGTACACGCAGCTTGTCGAGGGGAACCTGAAGGAGGGAGACCTCGTGATCGTCGCCGAGGTCCGGAAGAACCAGGCCGCCGCGGGCGGGGGGAGCCCGCCCGGAATGAGGGGGTTCCGCTAAACCGTGGGAGTCCCCGCCATCGAGGTCGAACATCTCGGCAAGACGTACCGGCTGGGCGAGGTGAATGTGGAGGCCCTGCGCGACGTGTCCCTGACCGTCGACAGGGGCGAGTTCATTGCGATAATGGGCGCATCCGGCTCCGGCAAATCGACGCTCATGAACATTTTGGGCTGCCTCGACAAGCCCAGTCGGGGGACCTACCGCCTGGACGGGGAGGACGTGGGCTCCCTTTCCAGGGACGCGCTGGCGACGATCCGCAGGATGAAAATCGGGTTCGTCTTCCAGGGATTCAACCTGCTGTCCCGGATGACCGCGCTTGAGAACGTCGAGCTTCCGATGATATACGGCGACACCCCCTCCCCGGTCCGAAGGGAGCGGGCGCGGGAAGCGCTGCGCGCGGTCGGCATCCTGGACCGGGAGCACCACCTTCCAAGCCAGATGTCGGGAGGGCAGCAGCAGCGGGTCGCCATCGCGCGGGCGATCGTGAACGCCCCTTCCCTTCTGCTCGCCGACGAGCCGACCGGGAACCTGGACACCGCCACCAGCATCGATATCATGACCATTTTCCAGGGGCTCGCCACCGATCGCGGAATCACGATGGTGCTCGTCACGCACGAGACGGAAATAGCCCAGTATTCGAAGCGGATCGTGCGGTTCCGCGACGGGCGGATCGTCTCGGACTCCCCCGTCGCCGCGTCATGAATATTTACGCCGCCTCCAAGGTCGCATACCGGTCGCTGCGGGCCAACAAGATGCGCTCCATCCTCACGATGCTGGGGATGATCATCGGGGTGGCGGCGGTGATCGCCATGGTGTCTATCGGCGCCGGCGCCAACGAACGGATCTCGGCGCAGATAGCATCCGTCGGCTCCAACCTGATTCTCGTCATTCCCGGAAGCACTACATCAGGGGGCCTGCGGTCGGGTTTCGGCGGCGTCCCCACCCTTACGATGGCGGACGCGAAGGCGATCGGGAAAGAACTGGCGGCGGTGGCGCGCGCCACCCCGTCGGTGCGCGGATCCGCCCCGGTCGTCTACGGAAACCAGAACTGGAGCACGATCATTCAGGGAGTGACGCCGGAATTCTTCCAGATCCGCGACTGGGCCCTGGCCGGCGGCAGGTATTTCACCGGCGCCGAAGTGGAGGCCGCGGCCAAGGTCGCCGTATTGGGACAGACCGTCGCGGACAACCTTTTCGGCGAGGAGAGCCCCGTCGGCAAGATCGTGCGCATCAAGCGGGTTCCGTTCACAGTCGCCGGCATACTGGAGAAAAAGGGGCAGTCGCCCCAGGGCCAGGACCAGGACGATATCGTCATCGTTCCCGTTACCTCCGCGCAAAGAAAGATCCTCGGCAGCGCCCACATCGGGACGGTCGGAGGCATTCTGGCCCAGGCCGTCGACGCCGCGTCCATCGGCGAGGCCGAAAGGCAGATCGTCGAACTGCTGAAACAGCGGCACAGGATCGGCCCCGGCCAGGAGAACGACTTTTCCGTGCGCAACCTGTCCGAGATGCTCGCCGTGGCGGAAGAGTCCACCCGGATCATGAGCCTGCTTCTGGGCGCCATCGCCTCAGTCTCGCTCCTCGTCGGAGGGATCGGGATCATGAACATCATGCTGGTCTCCGTAACCGAGCGGACGCGCGAAATCGGAATCCGGATGGCGGTGGGGGCCAGGGAAAGGGACATCCTTCTCCAGTTCCTGATCGAGGCGCTCGTTCTGGCGGTCACGGGCGGGGCGATCGGCATCCTGGCGGGAGTGGGCGGGTCGAAGCTGATCTCCCTTTTCGCGGGATGGTCGACGCTTATCTCTTCCGGCGCGGTATTTCTGGCTTTCGGCTTTTCCGCCGCGGTCGGGATCTTCTTCGGCTTCTATCCCGCCAGGAAAGCGTCGCGCCTTGATCCCATCGAAGCGTTGCGCTACGAATAGCGGCCGCCCGGCGGGCGCTACGGCAGCGTCAGAACGACGCCTCCCTTCAGGCTGCCCTTCTCCTTCGAGGGGCGCTCCGCCCGGACGATGATCCGCGTCACGAGGCCCTTCGGATTGCGGCCGTAGGCGGCGAGGAAATCCTCCTTGAGGTTCCTTTTCGCCTGGATCTTCCTCCCCTTGTCGTCTTCCCCCGCAAGGATGAAGACCGTTTCCTCGTCGTCGGTGCGGTACATCGACCCTACCGGAGCGACGTTGCCGCAGGCGTAGGTCAATCGTATGCCGCCCGGGGGGAAGCCGTTCCATAGCCTGCGGAAAAAGGCGCCGATGCGCTTCATCGTTTTCAGGTCCTGCGATTCACCGCCGAAGACCGCGGTCACGGAGACGGGGAAACGGGCCTTGAACTCCCTGTAATCGTCGGAAGACCGGTTCGTGCCGTCGACCGTGAACTCCAAAGACAGGGCGGCGCCTGCGGCCGGGTCCCATCCACCCTTCTTCTCCCATTCCACCCCGCTCCCGGGCGACAGCACGAAGTCGGCCGACAGCGTGCCGCCGCGCGCTTCCACCTTGCGCTCCGGCAGGCTGATCCATCTGCCGGAAGCGGATTCCGCCCACCCGGCGGCGGACAGGGCGCTTTCGGGGTCCGCGCCCGGCGAGGGAGACGCGAGCGCCGCAATGACGATCAATGCGAGAAGAGCGCATCGGACCGGGCGGCGGATTTCAGTTTTTTTCATCGTCTCCCCTTTCCTCTTCCCTCCTGGAAACATCCCAACCGGCCGATTTCAGTCCGGCGGTGAAAAAATCCGCGCAGCCTGCCGCGCGTGAAAATGCCTCGGCGCGGAAGACGACCCGGACGCGGTATTCCCCTTCGAGCATCGGGTACGACCCCACGCTCACCTCCGGGAACGCGTCCATGGCCTCCTTCATGATCCCCGCGAATGCCGACTCGGGCGCCTTGCCGTACAGCGTGACGCGGCTCTTCTTCCTCCCTTCGACCAGCGGCCGCAGCCACCCGATCATCTCGCGGAGGAGCCGGGGGATCCCCGGAAACGCGGCCATGCCGGCGATGCAAAACCCCGGCGCCGCGCTTAGCGGGTTGGGAATCAGCGCGGCGCCTTGCGGTACATGCGCCATCAGCATCCTGTATTCGTTCATCCGGTCCTTGTAGTATTCCGATAGGGCCGCCATCGCTTCCGGGTGGACAACGAGCGGAACTCCCGCCGCCCTGGCCACCGCTTCCCTGGTGATGTCGTCCGGAGTCGGCCCGATCCCGCCGGTGAGCACCAGGATATCGACCTCGGCCAGGTATGCCTTCAGGTGCCTGGCCACTACCTCCACGTCGTCCGGAAGGATGGCGCACAAGGCGACTTCCGCCCCCCAATCGTTCAGCAGCGGCAGGAGGAACGCGAGATTCGCCTCCCTTATTTCGGCCTTCAGGACCTCGTCGCCCAGGATCACGACGCCCACCCTTTTCGCCATCCGCTCCCCTTTCCCGCGCCGTCCCGCGATCGGACCATCTTAGCGGATGCGGGGGGAAAAATCATTGGCGGAACCGTGCGCAGATAAGTTACAAATATCATGGTGCCGCAGACATCGGGGAGAGCCGCAGTGAAAAAAACCGTCACTTACAAGGCCGCCGGGGTGGACATACTGGAGGGGGAAAGGATGGTCTCCCTCATCCGGCCGATGGTCCGCTCGACTTTAAGGAAGGAGGTCCTGGGGGACATCGGCTCGTTCGCGGGATTTTTCCGCTTTCCGGCCCGCCGTTACCGCGATCCCGTGCTCGTGGCGGGAACCGACGGGGTGGGGACGAAGGTCAAGGTCGCGTCGATGGCGGGGAAGCTCGGAACCGTCGGCATAGACCTGGTGGCCATGTGCGTGAACGATATCCTTGTGCACGGCGCAGAGCCGCTTTTCTTCCTCGACTACTACGCAACCGGCAAGCTGTCCGCGCGGGAGGGGGCCGAGGTCGTCTCCGGGATCGCGGAGGGGTGCAGGCAGGCGGGCTGCGCGCTGCTGGGCGGCGAAACGGCGGAGATGCCTTCGGTGTACGCCAAAGGGGAATTCGATCTCGCGGGGTTCGCCGTCGGCGCCGTCGACCGCGGCGATATCATAGACGGGCGGACCGTGCGCCCGGGCGACGTCCTCCTGGGGCTTCCATCTTCGGGGCTGCACAGCAACGGCTATTCGCTGGCCCGCAAGGTCGTGTTCGAGCTGCTTAAGAAAAAGGTCGGCTCGCGCATGCCGGAGTGGGGCGCCACGGCGGGCGAGGAGCTTCTGCGCCCAACGCGTATCTACGTGAGGCCGGTCCTGTACCTCGCGCGGAAGATCAGGATCCGGGCCATGGCGCACATCACCGGCGGCGGGATAACGGGAAACGTGCCGCGGACGCTGCCGTCCGGCGCGACCGCGGTGATACTTAAAGGGAGCTGGGACGTTCCGCCGGTCTTCGATACGCTCGTACGGGCCGCAGGGCTTCCGGAGAGCGAAGCCTTCCGCACCTTCAACATGGGGCTGGGTATGGTCCTGGTGCTGAGGGCGGGAGACGCCGACCGCGCCGTGCGCTTCCTGCGGAACGCCGGCCAGCAGGCCCGCATCGTCGGCGAGGTTCAGAAAAGGCGCAGAGGCGCCCCCCAGGTGATACTTGCAGGAGGGAATTCATGAGCCATAGACCCGCGATCGCCGTCCTCGTCTCGGGGAGCGGATCCAACCTGCAGGCCATCATCGACGCTTCCGACAAAGGGGAGATCCCCTGCCGCGTAGGCATCGTAATCAGCAACAAGGCAGACGCCTACGGACTGGTAAGGGCCCGGAACCACGGCATCCCCACAGAGGTGGTAAGCCACCGGGATTTTTCCGGCAGGGAGGAATTCGACCGGAGGCTCGTCGAGATCATCCGCCAGAGCGGGGCGGAAGCGGTGTGCCTGGCCGGATTCATGAGAGTGCTCACGCCCGTGTTCGTCCGCGCTTTTCCGAACCGGATCCTCAACATCCACCCGGCGCTCCTGCCTTCGTTCCCGGGGACGCACGGGCCGAAGCAGGCGCTGGACTACGGCGTCAGGTTCTCGGGCTGCACCGTCCATTTCCTCGACGAGGGGGTGGACACCGGACCGATCATCGTCCAGGCGGTGGTCCCCGTTTACGACGGGGACACGGAAGAGAAGCTGGCGGCCCGCATCCTGGTCCAGGAGCACAGGATCTACCCGATGGCGATCAGGCTTTTTTTCCAGGGAAAGCTTAAAGTAGCCGGTCGACGCGTGCTCGTAGAGGGAGTTCCGGTCATCCCGGAGTTCTTTCACCGGAACCCGGACGCGTAGCCTATTCCCACAAAAGAAAAATTCGGTACCCCCAGTATTTCCATCCCTCGTCGAAGAAATGCCGCAGCGTGCGCAGGAAGGCGGCCTGCCCTTTCCACTCGGATCTCACGGGGATCACCCCTATCGAAACCGCCGGCGGGAGGACGGTCCTCAAGGCAAGATGCGCCCGCGGCATGTGATAGTCCGACGTGACCAGGATCAGGCGTCGGTACCCCCGCTCCGCTATCACGCTTTTCGCCGAGTAGGCGTTCTCGAGGGTGTTTTCGGACCATCCCTCCACGTGGATCCGGCGCAGCTCGGCCGGGGTGAGAGCGGACCAGCCCGGCAGGATCCTTTCCAGCCTCGCTCCTTCGCCCGCCCCGAGGATATGCAGCTCAACGGCTTTTCCCTCCTTCCAGGCGCGAAATCCCTCGGGTATCCGGTTTTCGTCGCCCGTAAGGACCAGTATCGCGTCGGCCTGCGCAACGGGTGGGCCGGGCAGCTTGCGGGAGAGCAGATGGGGGATGGCGGTCACTGCCGCAAGGACAAGGAGGAGGGCAAGCGCGGCCGAGCGCAGCCCCCTCTTCTTCGGCGGACGGAACAGATTTTGATCTTGCCTGATCTTCATGAAACGTGATAGATATTAAAGGTTATTTTAACGGAGGATACCATGGCCAAGTGCGCTATTTGCGGGAAGGGGCCCAATTTCGGGCATAACGTTTCCCACGCCAACAACAAGACCAGGAAGGTCTGGAAACCCAATATCCAGCGCGTAAAGACGATCCGGAACGGCACGGTGCGGCACCTCCAGGTATGCACGCAGTGCATCAAGTCCGGGCGGGTGGTAAAGGCGGTCTAGTCTACCGCCGCCGTCCTCGCGACAGCTTCGATTTCCACCCTCGCTCCCGCCGGCAGCCTGGCGGCCTGCACCGTTGCCCGCGCGGGCGGATCTTCCGGGAAATACCTGCCGTAGACGGCGTTCATGGCAGGGAAGTCCGCGAGGTCGGCCAGGAAAACGGTGGTCTTGACCACCGCCGCAAGCGTGGCGCCTCCCGCCGCAAGCACGGCCTCCAGGTTCATGAGCACCCGCTCGGTCTGCGCCTCGATCCCGCCTTCAACCAGCTTCCCCGTTTCGGGGTCCAGCGGAATCTGCCCCGAGCAGAACAGGAATCCTCCCGACCTTACCGCCTGGGAATACGGCCCTATGGCCGCCGGCGCCTTGTCGGTCCTGACGGTTTTGCGCATCGCTTACCCCTTCCCTCTCTCCACCGAATAGACGTTTTTCACCTTCTCGATCGACTTGATCAGCGCCGCGAGGTGCTGCGCGTCGTTGACCGAAACCTCGAAGTTGCATATCGCCCGCTGGTCCCTCGTCGTCATGACGACGGCCCTGCGTATATCCACCTCGCTTGCGGTGATCGTCCTGGAGATATCGGCGAGAAGACCCGGCTTGTCGGCGCATACGACCTTAAGCTTCACAGGATGGGACGCCTTGCTCCCTGCCTCCCAGGCGACATCGATCGCGCGGGCGGGATCGTTCTCCAGCGCCTTCGGGCAGTCCTTGGCGTGGATCGTGACACCCCTGCCCCGGGTTATGAAGCCCACGATCGGATCTCCGGGCACCGGGTGGCAGCAGTTTCCGAGCCTGATGAACAGGTCGTCCATCCCCTTGACGACGACCGCGCTGGGCCTTTTCGTCGTGACGCGCTTTATCAGCGCCCCCAGCCGGGACTCCTTTACCTTCTCCTGGAGCTGCTCCGGCGGGACCAGCCGCCGCAGCAGGGGCACGAGCGACATCTTTCCGTAACCCAGCGCGATGCAGTAGTCGTCCGCGGTCTTGAGCCGCGTCTCCTGCAGGACCTCCTCGAACTCCCTGGCTTTGAGCACCTTGTTGACGGACAGCGAATATTTCCGCAGCTCGCGCTCGAGGATCTGGCGCCCGAGCGCGAGGCTGCGCTCCTGCTGCTCCTCCCGCACGTAGGCGCGGATCTTGTTCAGGGCCCGGCTCGTCTTGGCGATCTTGAGCCAGTCCTTGCTCGGCTTGTGGGCGGGATGCGTGATTATCTCCACGACGTCCCCGTTCTTGAGCGCGGTCTTCAAGGGGACCATCTTCCCGTTCACCTTCGCGCCCACGCACTGATTCCCCACTTCGGTGTGGATGGCGTATGCGAAATCGATCGTCGTCGCCCCTATGGGCAGCTCCTTGACGTCGCCCCTGGGAGTGAAGACGTAGACTTCCTCCGGGAACAGCTCCACCTTGACCGTGTTGAGGAACTCCCGGGGATCCTTCATGTCCTGCTGGAGCTCCAGGATCTGGCGCAGCCAGAGGAACATCTGGTCGCCCTTGCCGATGATCGGCTTCCCCTCCTTGTATTTCCAGTGGGCGGCGACGCCGTACTCCGCGATCGCGTGCATTTCCTCCGTCCTGATCTGTATCTCCATCAGCTCGGCGCTCGGCCCGAACACCGTGGTGTGCAGGGACTGGTAAAGGTTCGGCTTGGGCATGGCGATGTAGTCCTTGAACCGCCCGGGGACCGGCTTCCACAGGCTGTGCACTATACCCAAGGCTTCGTAGCAATCACGAACCGACTTGGCTATGATGCGGAACCCTATGAAATCGTAGACCTGGTCGAACTCTATCCCCTGCCGGGCCATTTTATGGAAAACGCCCGCAATGTGCTTCGGGCGGCCCGTCACCGACGCGTCGACGCCGGCTTCCGAAAGCTTCTTCCCCAGCAGCTCGATGACGCCGCTTACGTGGCTCTCCCTGTCGCGCTTGCGCTCGTCGGCGAGGCGGACAAGCTCCCGGTAGTCCTCCGGATGGAGGACCTCGAGGCACCTGTCCTCGAGCTCCATCTTCACGCGGGACATGCCGAGGCGGCTCGCTATGGGGATGTAGATCTCCTGGGTCTCGCGGGCGACGGAGACCTGCTTGTCCGGGGCAAGGTGGCCTATCGTCCTCATGTTGTGGAGGCGGTCCGCAAGCTTCACGAGGACGACCCGCAGGTCCTTCCCCATGGCCAGGATCATCTTCCTCAGGGACTCGGCCTTCTGGTCGGCGACGTCGGAGATCACGACGCGGCTGATCTTGGTGACGCCGTCCACCATCTGCCCCACGTTGTCCCCGAAAAGCTCCTTGAGCTCCTGGGCTGTCGCGACCGTGTCCTCGACCGTGTCGTGGAGCAGGCCGGTGACCACGGTCTCCTCGTCCAGGTTCCATTCGGCAAGGATGTACGCGACGTTCAGCGGGTGGATAAGGTAGGGCTCCCCCGACTGGCGAAGCTGTCCGTGATGCACCTTCGCCGTGAAGACGTATGCCTTGTGGATGAGCTCGATGTCGGCGGCAGGCCTTCCGGCCTGGACCCGCTCGACGATGTCGTTAAGACGGAGCATGGACCGCTCCGGGGTTAGCGTTTGACCCGAACCGTCCCCTGTGCGATCTCCCGGAGCGCCACTACCGTAGGTTTATCCCTTCGCTGGGAAGTGTCGATCGACGCCCCCACCCCGCCCAGGAGCTGCTTGGCCCTTTTCGCCGCCACCACGGTCAGCTCGAAATGGCTGCCGACGTGACGCAGACAGTCTTCCACCGTTACTCGCGCCATTGTTCCCCTCTCCTACCGGCTGAGAATCTTTTCCATCCGCGCCCTCACGCGCTCCCTGCGGAGGCGGTGCGCCCGAACTATGCATTCCACCTGCGAGACCGCCTGGTCGAGGTCGTCGTTGACCACCAGGTAATCGTAGGCGAGGAGCCCGCGCATTTCCAGGTCCGCCGCCTCCAGGCGCGTTTCCATCTCTTCCCGGCTTTCCCGCCCCCTCGCCGCAAGGCGCCGCTCGAGCGTCTCCCAGTCGGGCGGGAATATCCCCACCAGCACGGCCTCGGGGAGCATCTCCCTGATCTTCATGCCCCCCTGCACGTCGATCTCCAGAACCGCGTCGGCGCCGCGCGACACTATCGAGAGCACCCTCTCGCGGGAGGTGCCGTAGCGGTTGCCGTACACCGATGCGTATTCCAAAAACTCCTTCAAACTAACCATTTTATCAAATTTTTCGCCGTCGATGAAGAAATAATGCACCCCGTCGACCTCGCCTGGCTTGCGCGGGCGCGTCGTGTAGGAGACCGAAAGCTCGAGTCCCTCCACCCGTTCCAGTAGACGGCTGCAGATGGTGGTTTTCCCCGATCCCGAGGGAGCGGATATCACGAACACGTCGCCCCGTTCCATCTCCTACTCCACGTTCTGGATCTGTTCGCGTATTTTTTCGAGCTCCGTCTTGGCCGTGACCGCCAGCTCCGAAATCGCCGCATGGGCCGACTTGTTGGACGCGGTGGTCAACTCGCGGAAGGTCTCCTGCACGAGGAAATCGAACCGCTTCCCCACCGCGGCGCCGGACCCGCCAAGCAGCTTGCCCAGCCCCGCAAGATGCGATCTCAGCCGGTCGCACTCCTCGGTGATGTCTAGCCGGTCTATCAGGAAGGCGGCCTCCTGGTAAATCCGGACCGGGTCCATGCCTGTTTCGCCCGAAAGCGACTGGATCCTTTCCTTGAACCTGTCGACTGCAAGTACCTTGTTTTCCTTCGATAATCCGTCTATTTTCTCGGCTATTTGCGCCAGTCCGGCAACCGCTTCCCCGATGAATCTCCGCAGTCTTTCTCCCTCTTCCCGCCGGGAAGCCTGAAGCATGGACAGCGCGTTTCGCACCGCCTGCTCCGCAAGCTCCCAGTTCGCCTCGGCTGGGTCGGCTCCTTCCTGGGCGAACGCGATAATGTCGGGGACCGCCAGCAGGTCCCGGAAGGTCAACTCCAGCGGTATGCCGCTTTCATTCCGGATGCGCGATGCTTCCGCAAGGAACGACTCCAGGACGGGACGGTTCACGCGCACGACCGCGCCGGTTCCGCCCCACTCCCTGACGTTCAGGAAGACGTCCACCTTCCCGCGCGAAAGCGTTTCGCGCACCAGCCCGCGGATCCTGGGCTCCCATGACATGAATTTGCCGGGGCAGCGCACGTGGATGTCCAGGAACCTGTGATTGATCGACCTTATGTCGGCGGCGACGGCGACGTCCTCCCGGTGCGCATCTCCGCGCCCGAAGCCGGTCATGCTCATCCACATCGAGGGTTCCTCTCCTCCCTTTTCCTGGCTTCGCGCAGCTCTTCCCGCACTCCGGACAGGAAAGCCCGGATCTCCGCCGTGGTGAAATCGGGATAGGTCCAGGGGAGCGTGCGGTACTCCCCCTTACGGTATACCAGGGTCAGGTCGGCGAAGACCCCGTCCCGAAGGTATACACGATGGCTGTAATTCTTCCCCGTGGCCAGAAGAAAGTTCTCCTCCGTCAGTATCCCGGGATCCAGGTTCACGGTTCGCATCCCGTTTTCGGAAAACTCCGTCTCCAGCTCCTCGGCGCCTATCTTGGCGGCCGCCAGCGCGTCGCGCGGAACCAGCCGCTCCATCACCGCGAAGCGCCTGAACAGGGGCGCTCCCATCTCCCTCGCGTAGTATTCGGTCCTGTCGAACGGGAAAGGCCCGCTGGTCCGCATTACCGGGCCGAGCATGCGTTCCAGCCGCGGCAGGATTTCCGCGAACATCCTCTCTTCCCGATATATCACCGATACGAGCAGCCGTGCGGGAAGGGGGACCTTCCTGACGCTCATCCGGCCGGGCTCATCGCTTTCGCGGCGAAACCGGGGCTTTCCGCTCTTCCCGCGCTGCCTTTCCCTCGCGCTCCTGCGTGCGGATCGCCCGGGCAAGCTTTTCAAGCGTGATGGGCGCCGTGCCTACCTCGCCCACTACTACGCCGGCGGCGATGTTGGCGAGAAGCGCCGCGTCGCGCATCGACGCTCCCGCGCCGATCCCCGCCGCGAGCGTGCCGATGACCGTGTCCCCGGCGCCGGTAACGTCGAATACCTGCCGCGCCTGGGCCGGGATGTGGAAGCAGGAGCTGCGCCCCCGTTCGACAAGGCTCATCCCTTCCTCGCCCCTCGTTATCAGCACGGCCCTCGCGCCGCTCTTCCGCAAAAGCGTTTTCCCCGCCTCCATGATCTCCCTGTCGCCGGGAAGCTCCCTGCCCCCCAGGGCCGCCTCCGCCTCGTGCTTGTTCGGCGTGATGAGGGTGCATCCGCGATAGAAGGAAAAGTCCGGCCGCTTCGGGTCGACGACCACGAACGCGCCGTTGCGCCTCGCCGCGAGGACGACGTCCTCGACGAGCTCGCGCGACAGCGCCCCTTTCCGGTAGTCGGACAGGACCACGCCGTCGGCCTCCCGGACGGCGGAGCGCACGTATTTCCTCAGGGCGTCGGCCGAACGGGCGTCCGGAGGCTCCCTGTTCTCCCGGTCCACCCTGACCACCTGCTGATTGTGCGCCACCACCCTGGTCTTGGTCGTTGTGGGACGATTCCGGTCGGAGACGATGCCGGAGACGCCGATCCGGCGGTGTTTAAGCATCCTGACGATTTCCCTGCCCGGCGGGTCGGCGCCGACGAGCCCCGCGACGGAGACGTCCGCCCCGAGCCCCGCGATGTTGACCGCGACGTTTCCCGCGCCTCCCAGCGCCCGGGTTTCCCTCGTCACCGCGACGACGGGAACCGGCGCTTCCGGGGAAATGCGCCCCACGTTTCCCCAGACGTATTCGTCCATCATGATGTCTCCGACCACGAGGAGCCTGCACGACTGAACCCTTGCCAGGCAGTCGAGGGCGCGCGCGGCGAAGCCTGCGTCATTCAATGGGAGACGCCTCGTCTACAAGCAGTATGGGGATCCCGTCGTCTATGCGGTAGCTCAGGCGGCATTTCTCGCAGCGCAGCTCCGTCTCGTCCGTGGTCAACTCAAGCTCGCCCTTGCATTTCGGGCACGCAAGGATTTCCAGAAGTTCCTCGTCCATCGCGTCATCCCCCTTCCCGCGGCTGTACAAGCTCCGCGACAAGCGTCCAATCCTTGATTTTCCTGAACTTGGCGTATATCCGGACCGGGATTCGCCGGCCGTCGTCGGTCATCCACATGCGCAGGTCGCCCTTGTTATCCGGTTGGCCGTCCCTCTTTATGATCGGCCGGATGATGATAGTCCCTATCGGTCCCCGCGGGGTATCGATCCTTTCCTGCCCTATTTTCCTGGTGGATATCTCATACAGCTTGCGGCCGCCGTAGACGTGGCGCGGACGCTCCTCGACGCCCAGGTCCCGCGCCCTGAAATAGTAGGCCGCCGACACCGGGTCGTGGACATCGGGGGGAACGTCAACCGCCTTGCGGATTTCCCCCGTATCCTTGTACCGGTAAACGATCCTTCCCTTTTCCTGGTCGAAGGTCGCCACGTCGTCCTTGCCCTTCCCGATGTGGGTGAACTCCTGGCGGATCGGCGCCAGCGTCTTCACGTCCAGGTAGTATTCGATGTTGTCGTTTATCGGGTAGATGACGGAGAGGAAATCGGACGTCCATGCCCTTACGTTCAGGTGGTACGCCTCCCTCCCGTCGATCAGCACCTTCCCCTTGGACGTGAAGCGCGCATAGCCCATCGTCAGGCCCAGGAACTCGACCCTGTATATCAGCACTTCCTTCCTGGCCGCCCACGCGGGCACATCCGGGTGCGCGATCGCGTGCGCCTTTACGGCGGAAGGCTGAGTCTCCGCGTGCGGCCTGGGTTTGGGGGCCGGCTCCGCTGTCGCCGCGCGCGGAGCCTCTCCTGCCGACTCTTTCGGAGGGGCGCTTGCCGGTCCCGGGACCGGTTCCCCGGCCTCCCGCTGCGGCGCCGGAGCGTCCTGGACGGCCGGCGGAGCATCCTGGACGGCCGGCGGAGTTCCCGCGCCCGCTTCCGCAGCCTGTGTCTGTCCTTCGGCCTGCCCGGCGGCGGGAGGAGGCGCTTCGACCGAATCGGGGCCTTCCGGAGCCTCGGGTACGACCTCCGGCTCCGCTTCCTCGTCGAGGAGGGTGACCTCCCCTTCTTCGTCCGGCGGGAACGGAACGGGGGCCTTGGCCGCCTTCCCCCAGAGGCACCCCTGCCCCGCCGAAAGCAGAACGGCCAGCGCGAGAAAGAGGCCGATCGCCGCGACGAATGCGCCCCGTCCCGCGCCCCTGCTCAATCCGCTTTCTCCCTCGATAATATCCACGCCGCCGCCTCCCGGATGCTGGGCAGGAACTTGTCCGGACGCACTCCCACGCGCTCGCCTTCCAGGCGCTCCTCCTCCCCGTGGCCGGTCGCAACGAGGATCGTCCCGGCCATCAACCGCTTCCCCATCAATATATCCGACATTTTATCACCTACCACCCAGATTCTGCACGAAGCGGGGACCCCGAGCCGCCGCATGACCCTGTCGGCCATGCCGGAAGCGGGCTTCCTGCAAACGCAGGCCGTCCTGTACCGCTCCACGACCCCCTCCGGGTGATGGGGGCAATATTCCACGGCGTCGAACTCGACGCCGCCCGCCCGGAAACGATCGACGAACGTCCTGTGTACCGCGTCCATCTGGTCTTCCCTGATCCGCCCCTTTGCGATTCCCGCCTGGTTGGAAACCACGGCGAGAAGGAAGCCTCCCCTGGACAGGCGCTCCAGCGATTCCGCCGCCCCGGGGATTTCCATTACGAGAGCCGGGTCCGATAGATACTCCTTCTCCTCGATCAGTGTGCCGTCCCGGTCCAGGAAAACGATTCCCCTCATTTCGCTTCCCCGTAAATGTCGGGCTCCCCCGGCGGACGGGTCTTCCAGCGGCGGTGGAACCAGAGCCACTGGGTGGGGTCCTCCCTGATCGCCTTCTCGAGCTCCTCGTTGCACCTGCGGGTCAGGCGCAGGACCTCCTCTTCCCGCGGCGCCTCCGGGTCCATCGGCACGGCCGGGCCCCACCTGATGGTATGGTGGAATTTCCTCGCCGGGTCCCTGAAGATGAATCCCGGGTGGACCGTCGTCTGCATCGCGAGGGCGAGCCGGGCGATTCCGAAGGTGGTGTAAGCCTTACGGGTGAAGAAATCCACGAGCACTCCCCTGTACGTGTCCACGTTCTGGTCGATGAGGATCCCGACGAGCGTTTTCCTGCGGACCTCGCGCATTATCAGCTTCGCCGAGTCCTCCTTGCGTATCACCTTGTTCCCGCCCCACTCGCGGCATTCCGTCACGATGCGGTCCAGGACCGGGTTTTTGAGCGGCCGGACGATGAACGCGATCGGCGCGACCAGGATCCCGTGGACGAACGCGAAAAGCTCCCAGTTCCCGAAATGCCCCGTAAATCCCAGGGGGGCGATTCCCCGCTCCTCCGTCGCCTTTACGACGTGCTCGGCGCCCTCGATACGGAAATGCTCCGCTATATACCGCGCGTCCATTTTCGGGATATGGATGAATTCCGCGGCGGATGTGCCCATCCGGACGTAGCAGAGCCGTACGATCCGCGCCATTTCCCGCTCCCCCATCCCGGGAAACGCGATCCGCAGGTTTATCCTGGCGATCCGGCGGTGCTTTGCATCCATCGCCCAGATCGCCAGCATGACCGCCTCGAAAAGCGCGGCCCGCAGCGACAGCGGTATCGCCTGGAGAATCTTGAGGAACAGCATTATCAGCTTCTCATTCATCGCCCCACCGCGAACCGGATCCTTTCCAGCAGAAGGCTCGAGAGCGTTTCCCACCCCTCGAGGAACTCCACGCGCACGCGCAGCGCCTTGACGTCGAAGGGAACATCGTCGGGAAGCCGCGCCAGGTCCTTCTCCGTCGTCAGCACCAGGCCGCCGTCCGCTGCCGAGGCGATTTCCCCGAGCTCCGCGGGCAGGTACCAATGGTGATCGCCGTAGCCCAGGAACCTGCGGACGACGAATCCCGATTCCCGCAGCGTCGCTAAAAACTGGTCGTTGCGGGCCAGCCCGCAGAAGGCCACCGCTTCCGCGCCCGGGGAGGGAAGGGGGATCTCGGCGCCGCCGCGGTCCACCAGGGAGCGGGGGACAAGCCGCGAGTACGCCCTGGGGCGGCCGGCGGGGAAAGGGACGGTCGCGGCCACGGCTTCGCCCTGGGCCAGGCCTGCGCACTTGGTCAGGACGAGGGCGTCGGCGAAGCGCGCGCTGCCCGCGGGCTCGCGGAGCGGTCCGAACGGCAATGACCGGCGGTTTCCGAGCCCCTGCGCGGCATCCACGAGCAGGATGTCGGCATCCCTGCGCAGCGACAGGTGCTGAAAACCGTCGTCTAAAAGAAATACATCCGTTTCCCGGCGGCGGAGACACTCGATCCCCGCCTGCGTGCGGGACTCCCCGACCAGCACGGCGACGCCGGGGAGAGTCCCGGCGAGAAGGACGGGCTCGTCCCCGCCGACGCCGGCGGAAACGAGCGGCCCATCGCCCCGCGAGACCCAGATCACCCCTTTGCTCCGCCTCCCGTATCCGCGGGAAAGGACGGCGACCTTGAGTCCCAGCCCGCTCATCCAGGACGCTATATGCTGGACGTGAGGCGTTTTCCCGGACCCGCCCGCCGAGAGGTTGCCGATGCTTATCACGGGGCGCGGAAGGGATCCCGACGGCAGGACTCCCCAGCCGTACATCGCCCTTCTGAGGGCCGAGAACGGCCCGATCACCACGCGTCCCTCCGCCGCCGCGAAAGCTCCCGCTCCACTATCCCGGCGTTCCTGTCGGTGGCGCCCCGGAACGCCGCCAGCAGCTCCCTCGCCTTAGCGCCCGTAACCGACATTCCCGACGGGTCCGCCGCCCATCTCGCGAGCCGGTCGCCGAGCTCCGCCTTGTCCTTGACCTTCACGACGGCGCCGGCATCGCCGAATATCTCGGCGATCTCGCGGAAGTTATCCATGTGCGGACCCACGATCGTCGGAACGCCGTACAAGGCCGGCTCCAGTATGTTGTGCCCGCCCTTGGGAACGAGGCTGCCGCCTACGAAAGCGATGTCGGCGGCGGCGTAAGCGGAAAGGAGCTCCCCGACCGTGTCCAGGATGACGACCGGGGGAAGCCCCGCTGCAAGCCCGTCGCCCGCGCGGGTCTTCCGCAGCGTCTCCCATCCTTCGCGCAGGCACAGCTCCTCGACCGGGCCGAAGCGCTCGGGATGACGCGGCGCCAGGAGCAGCTTTACCGATCCGTTGACCCTCCTCGCCCCTGCAAATGCGCGCAGGACCGCTTCTTCCTCTCCCTCGTGGGTCGACCCCGCGACGAACCACGTCGTTCCGCGGGCCTTGTCTCCCATGAGCAGCGCGTGCAGGGGCGACAGGTCATGCGACGGGGGGGCGACGTCGAACTTCATGTTCCCCGTCACGACGACCGATGAAGGGGGCGCTCCGAGCGAGCGGAACCGCCTGCCGTCCTCTTCGGTCTGCGCCGCGATCGCTGTGAAGCAGGCGAGCGCCCTCGAAAACAGGAACCGGAGCCGCCCGTACCCGCCGAACGAGCGCTCGGAGATCCTTCCGTTCAGAAGCACCGCGGGGATGTTCGCCGCCGCGCACTCGGCGAGGAAGTTCGGCCATATTTCGGTTTCCAGTATGACGACGACGTCGGGGCGGACGCGGGCGAGAAACTTCCGCGCGATGCCGGGAAGGTCGAACGGGAAGTAGAACCGGGCGTCCGTCTCGCCGCCGAGCGCCTTTTCGGCGGTTTCCTGGCCGGTGATCGTCACCGTGGAAAAAAGAAGCTCGGCTTCGGGCAGCCGCCTGCGCAGCATCCGGACCAGCGGCGCCGAGGAAAGGGTCTCGCCCACCGATACCGCGTGGATCCAGATCCTTCTCTTTCCCGAGGGGCGCGGCACGCGCTCCATCCTGGCTCCCGCGCGGTCCAGGAAATTCCTTCTTCGCTTGCGCGATGCCAGGACCCAGGGCGCCAGGGCGGGCGCGGCCGCGATAAGGGCGCCGGTCAGGGCCAGATTGTAAAGGAAGTGCGCCCCGGTCCGGGGGAGGAACGCCTTCATGTGAAGGTCATTCGGAACCGGCGCCGGAGGGAGCCCCGGACTTCCGTTCCTCGAACTGCTTGAGGTAGAACGACCGGTAACGCGTGTCACCGGAGAGCAGCTCCTCGTGGGACCCTTTCTCGACGATCCTTCCCTCCTCGACGACGACGATCATGTCCGCGTTCCGAACGGTCGACAGCCGGTGGGCGATGACGAATGTGGTGCGCCCCCGCATCAGCGCGTCCAGCGCCTCCTGGACGACGCTCTCGGACTCCGAGTCCAGCGCCGACGTGGCCTCGTCCAGGATCAGGATCGGCGCGTCCTTGAGCAGGGCGCGCGCGATGGCCAGGCGCTGACGCTCGCCCCCGGAGAGCTTCAGGCCCTGCTCCCCCACGACGGTGTCGTACCCTTCGCGAAGCCGGGATATGAACCCGTCGGCGTTTGCCTGCCTCGCGGCCGCCTCGACCTTCGCAAGCGGGGCGTCCGGCATTCCGTAGGCTATGTTGGCCCTGACCGTGTCGTTGAACAGTATGGTGTGCTGGCTCACGACGCCGATCTGCGCCCGAAGGGACGCAAGCGAAACGTCCCGCAAGTCCGCGCCGTCGATGCGGATCGCGCCGTTCTGCGGATCGTAGAAGCGTGGCAGCAGGTCCACGAGCGTCGTTTTGCCGGCGCCGCTGGATCCCACGACGGCGACCATCGTCCCCGCCGGCACGCGAAGGCTTATGTCCTTCAGGATGTAGTCCCCGTCGCCATGGTAGCGGAAATCGACCCGGTCGAACACGATCTCCCGGCTCACGGGCGCAAGCGCGGGCGCGCCCGCCTTCTCCTCCACCTCGGGCAGGGTGTCCATAACCTCGAACACGCGGGACGCGGCTGCGATCCCCTGCTGGATGACGTTGTTTATGCGCGACAGGCGCTTGACGGGCTCGTACAGCATGAAGAGCGCCGTCATGAACGAGAAGAAGTTACCGGGGGTGCTGTGGCCGTTGACCACGCTGTATCCGCCGTAGAAGATCACCGCCGCGGCCCCGATGCCCGCGAAGGTCTCCGAAAGCGGGGAGGTGAGCGCCTGCACCTTCACGATCTTCATGCTCAGCCGGAAGAGGTCGGCGTTGCGCGCCGCGAACCTGTCCACCTCGTACTCCTCCGCTCCGAAAGCCTTCACCAGCTTGGCCCCGCTGATCGTCTCCTGCAGGTGCGACGTCAGCCCGCCCGTCACCTCCTGGGTCTTTATGCTCGTCCTGCGC
>DATBLU010000137.1:0-3841 GCA_036555205.1 Candidatus Deferrimicrobiaceae bacterium | reverse complement strand
AAGCGGCGTAACGGTTGTCGATACGAGTGACGGGAAGGTCCTGGCCCGGATCGCCACTGGGGAGGGCCACCACGAGATCGCATTCTCCGACGACGGGCGCTTCGCCTACGCGACCAACCTTGAGTCGGGGACGGTGTCGGTGATCGACGTCCGAACCCTTGCGAAGGTCCGGGACGTGGCTACCGGCCCGGCCCCGACGGCGATAGCGTGGTCTTCCCTGGCCAAGGCCCTCTACGTGACCGACGGGAGGGAAGGGACGATCACGGTCGTGGACGGAAATCGCCACGAACCGGTCGCCCGGATGGCGGCGGCGCCGGGCCTGAACGCCGTCGCGTTCTCCCCCGGCCGCAGGTTCGCCGTCGTCTTGAGCGGGACGAAGAACAAGGCGTTCGTCCTCGATTCCGCCGCGAACCGGGTTGCAAACGTCATCGACGTTGACGATCACCCGTACCAGCTGAGTTTCACGGACTCGTTCGCTTATATCAGGTGCCTTGGCTCCGAGCTCGTCACCATGGTCCCTCTCCAGACGCTCGGTACGGAAGGGAAGATCGACGTCAAGAAGTTCCCGGCGGGGACGCGCCCCCCGGGGCGGGACGGATACGTGGGAATGGCGAACACCATCGCCCGCGCCGTAGGAGAGGCGGCCGTCGTGGTTACCAATACGGCCGAGAACTCACTTTACTATTACATGGAGGGGATGACCGCCCCCATGGGAAGCTTCAAAAATTACGGCCACGAGCTGAAGGCCGTGGAGGTTGTGGACCGAAGCCTTAAAGAACGCTCCCCGGGGGTCTACTCCACCACTGTGAAGATCCCGGTCGGCGGGAAGTACGACGTCGCCTTCTTCCTTGACTCACCCGTGATCGTCCACTGTTTCAGCATGGAGGCAGGCGAAAATCCGGCCCTGAAGAAGGCGGGAAGCCTGCCACGCGTGGAGTTTCTGGGCGAGCCCCCGACGATACGCCCGGGCGATAAAGGCATGATCCGCTTCCGTCTATCCGGCCCCGACGGCTCCGGCCCGAAGGCAGGCCGGAGCGACGTGGTCGTACGGATAACCCAGGCGACGGGGCGATGGCAGGGGACCCTGGCGGCTACCCACAAGGGGGAAGGGATATACGAAGCGGAGTTTCCGGCGCCTCCGCCCGGCGTGTACGTTGTGACCGTCGAATGCGCTTCGCTGCGCCTCGGGCCGGACCGCACCCCCCCGCTGACGCTCAAAGTCGCCGGGGAAGGCCGGCGCTAAAGGTATTTTTCGATCGAGCCCGGAAGTTCGTTGTCCGAGTATACGATCCTGCCGTTCCTGTCTACGACCACGTATGTCGGGATGCCGACGACGCGATATTTTCGCGCGACGGTTCCGTCTCCGTCGAGCAGCACGGTATAGCCGACGTTCTTCGCCTTGATGAAGGACTGCACCTTTTGCCTGCTTTCCAGGAAGTCTATCGCCAGGACCTGCAACCTGTCCCGCATGCGCGTCTGGATCTCGTTGATCGCGGGGACCGCCGCGTTGCAGTGCGGGCACCAGGTGGCCCAGAAGACCAGCAATACCGCCTTCTCGCCGGCGAACCGGCCGAGCGAGACCTGCTCGCCCGTGGCGGACTCGAGAGTGAAATCGGCGGCCTCCGAGCCCATGGCCGGAACGGCGAACGCCGCGCACAGCATTGCGGCGCATATCGCGGCGCGCAATCCCTTTCCCGGCCTCATGCTCCCTCCCTAGACGAGCAGTCTTCCCGCCTCGACAAGAAAATATTCACCCGCAAGCATCATAAGCACGCCGAACCCCTTCTTGACAAGGACGAGCCACCTTCCGGACTTCGGCAGCCCGGCCAGCATCCCGGTAAAGGTCCCGAGCAGGACGAGCACGGCGCCCATGCCCAGGGCGAAAACGAACAGCAGCGACATCCCCAGTGCGACATTTCCGCTGGTTCCGACGTAAAGAAGAACCGCCCCCAGCACCGGCGCGGTGCAGGGGCCCACGACCAGCCCTGAAGCCATCCCGACTCCCACTGCCCCGAAAACGCCGCCCGACCATCGGGATACCCCCGCCGTTCCCGCGAATGATGGCAGCGTAATATGCAAAACGTCGAAGAGGGAAAGCGCGAAAAGGATGCACAGGTTTCCCACGATCAGGTACGAGACGGGGCTGGCCGCCGCTTCGCCGAAGATCCTTCCGGTAAGCGCCGCGACGATGCCCAGCGCCGCGTATGTCAACGCCATGCCGACCACGTAGGCGAGGCTTAATACGAACCCCCGCGAGCGCGACCCCCCGCTGCGGCTGCCGATATAGCCGACGGTGATCGGGATCACGGGATATACGCACGGGGTGAAACTGACAAGGAGACCCCCGACGAACACGGCTGCGTAGGCAAGGACGGACCCCGCCTGAAGGTAGCCCTGGATGGAATTCAGGAAGGTCTGCATGCTCCCCTGCCAAGCGCGTGTGATCTGCCGTCCCTTTGTTTCATATCATTATTTAGACGCGGTTCCGCCTCCAAAGGCTCCCTGTTTTTTTTACACAAACGTACCTGTTTTTGTGTATATTTGTAACGATAAACATTATCGCATAAGTCTTCGGTCCGGCATCATGTCACGAGGAATGGCAGCCGGTCGCACAGCGGAAACAAATTTTTGGAAAAATGCATCAAAAGCGTTGAATTGCAAAGGAGTGCGAGACTGCGCGAACACGTGTGCACCCGTGAAAGCACCCTGACGAACGAGGCAGGATGAGCAACCGACCGGCGGACAACGGATTCACGGAAATTCTTGTGCGTGGAGGGCGCTGGTTCTTCGAGGGGGAGCATATCTCCCTCAAGATTACGGGCCTCTATCTCGTCCTGGGGCTTTCGTGGGTCTTGTTTTTCTGCTCAATGATCGACGTTCCCGAAAGGGTGCGCGACACTATTTACGTCCTCTCGATGGGATGGCTGCTCTATTGGCTGATCGAGCACGGCGTGAAGGCGCTCAGACGTTCGGAGGGGGCGCTCAAGGAGAGCGAGAGGCGCCTGGCGGGGATCCTCGAGACGAGCCCCTGCGGCATCCTGCTGATCGACAGGCCGGGGAGGATCGCATACGCGAATCTCGCCGTGTCCAACATCCTCGGCGCGAAGCGAAGCGAGATCGTCGGGCGCAGGTATCGGGACATCGGGTGGGAGATCGCCACGTTCGAAGGGAAGCCCTTCGCCAACGAAGACCTGCCGGGATTCCGCACGCTCATGGACGGCAATCCCATCTATGACGTGGAGTGCGCGGTCACCGTCGCCGGCAAGGACCGAGTTATCATGTCGTTCAATTCCGCGCCGCTCTTTGACCGTAGCGGGGAAATCGCCGGCATGGTCGTCGCGTTCCTGGACATAACGGAGCGCAAGAGGGCGCAGGACCTGATGCTGCGCAAGCTGTCGCTCGCCGTTGAACAGAGCCCCACCGCCATAATGATCACTGACGTCGAGAGCCGGATCGAATACGTCAACCCCAGCTACTCCCGCATGACGGGGTACTCCCCCGAGGAGGTTATAGGGACGCGCCGCACCACCATGTGCGACGAGTCGGCCGTCATGTGCGAGGAGGTGTGCGAAAACGTTTGCGTGCGGGGGGAATGGAAGGACGATCGTAGAAGCTTGCGGAAAGACGGCGGGTGGTACTGGGAGACCGTATCGGTTTCCCCGATCAGGACCGCGGACGGAACGGTCGACCATTACCTCTGGATAAGGGAGGACGTCACCGAACACCGGAAGGCGGACGAGGCGCTGCGCGAGAGCCAGGCGAAGTACCAGAGCCGGGTCGAGACCTTGAGCGACTGGGTCTGGGAGGTGGACGATAACGGCGCCTACACCTACGTCAGCCC
>DATBLU010000128.1:0-3304 GCA_036555205.1 Candidatus Deferrimicrobiaceae bacterium | reverse complement strand
AACCGGACCCGCACGACACCGTCCTCCGCCTCCGCGCTTCCCAAGCGGATCGAGGACAGTCGAATCCCCTCCGGCATAAGCCATTTCCGCGGATCCCCCGAAACGCCGTACTCTCCCCGTCCAAGGTCGAAGTCCACGAAGCGGCTGCGGGCCTCCGATACGGCCAGCGTTCGGGCGAGGGTGAGCGCCGCCCGCACCTCTCCCGCGCTACCCTTAAGCCTTGCCGACTCGAGCGTGCCCGAAAGCGATGGAACCACAAGGGCCGCAAGCATGCCCGCAAGAGCGATGACCAGTAGCAGCTCGAGGAGGGAGAAACCCGGGCATGTTTTCGAAACGGGCTTCACGGGCGCGCTCATCAGAACGGCACCTCGTTAAGCCGGAAGATAGCGAGGAACATCGAAAAAACGATGAATCCCACCAGGAGCCCCATGCCCAGTATCACGGCCGGTTCGAGCAGAACGAGGAACCTTTGCATGCCCCTTCGCGCGGTGTCCTCGTAGGCATCGGCTACCGAAGAGAGCATCTCCTCGAGGCGTCCCGTCTCCTCCCCCACGGCGATCATCTGGAGCGCCATCTCGGGGACCGGGGTCGTCTCCGCGAGCGCGCGGGCCACCTTTGCCCCCCCCTGAACACGCAGGCGGGCGGCCTCCATCCCGTCGCGGACGGCCGAGTTGCCGCTTACCTCCCGGGATATCAGGAAGGCGGAAAGAATCGGCACTCCGCCGGTCAGCAGGGAGGATAGGGAACGCATGATACGCGAGGTCTCCATCGCGGTCAGGACTCCTCCGACTCCCGGCCAGCGAAGCATCGCCCGGTCCCAGTCCCTGCGGACTTCCGGGCGACGCAGCGCCGCCGAAGAAAGGAGATAGACGAAGACGCCCGCAAGAAGCAGGTAGATCCCCTGCTCTTTAAGGAAGGTGCTCGCGGAAAGAAGGATGCGCGTGGGCAGGGGCAGGGGAATCCTGGAAGCTGCGAAAACGGCGACGAACCGGGGGACGACGTAAACAAGCAGGAGGATCACCGAAAGTATGGAAGCGCCCAGGAGGATCGACGGGTAGATAAGCGACCCGATTAAATTCGCCCTGAAGTCGCGTGAACGCGCAAGGAACAGGCAGACCTGCTCCAGGGCCTCTTCCATCCGGCCCGTAGAGGCGCCGGCGTTCACCATCTGGACGACGAAGCGATCGAAGGGAGCGCCCGGCGCTTTCCTCATCGCCTCGGCAAGGGACCCGCCGGCGCGGACATCCCGCAGAATCGCCGCCGCCGCCTCGCCCATCGGCTTTCCGCGGAAGAGGTCGGCCAGCATCTCGAGGCTGCGGTCCACGGGAACCCCGGCGACCAGCAGGGTGCGCAGCCCCTGGAGGAACGGAAGGAGGTCCCGTTTGACTCCTCTCCCCCGGAATCCCCACTGGGCCGCTGCCGCTTTGGCGGAAGGACCCGCCGCCGGCCAGACCCGGATCGGCAGGAAGCCCATCTCCCGCAGCCGCTCCGCCGCTCCCTGCTCCTCGGCGGCCTCGACCATCCCTTCCGAGACGCGTCCTTCCCGGTCGGCCGCCCGGTATCCGAACACCGCCATCGCCCTGGCCCCTTGCCGCCGGGTAATCTTCGGCGTCACCCGCCGCGCGTCACCCGGAGCACTTCCTCGATCGTGGTGAGCCCGTGCCGAACCTTGTCCCAGCCGTCATCCCGAAGAAGCGCCATGCCGTTCGCGACCGCGCGCTCCCGGATCGCCCCTGCGTCCGCGCGGGCCAGGATCAGGTCTTTTATCTCCTCGTCGACGGTCAGCAGCTCGAATATTCCCATTCGCCCGCGGTAACCGGTCCCCCCGCAGGCATCGCACCCCTTCCCGATGCGCAGGTCGCCCTCCGCAGAGAATCCCGTCTCCCGCAGTATCTCCTCGCGGAACGACGGCGAGATCTCCCTGGGCGCCTGGCACTTGCCGCAGATCGTCCTCACCAGGCGCTGCGCAAGCACCCCGATCAAAGACGAGGGCAGCAGATACTCCTCCACCCCCATCTCCAGCAAACGGGTGACCGCTCCCGCGGCGTCGTTCGTGTGAAGCGTCGACAGCACGAGGTGGCCGGTCAGCGCGGAGTGGATCGCGATCTCGGCGGTTTCCCTGTCGCGGATCTCCCCCACCAAGATGACATCCGGGTCCTGCCGGACGATGGAGCGCAGGCCCGAGGCGAAAGTAAGCCCGATCTGAGGTTTGACCTGGATCTGGTTTACGCCGGGTATCTGATACTCGACCGGGTCCTCTATGGTGATGATCTTGCGCGCGGCCGTCCGAACTTCCTGGAGGGTCCCGTAGAGGGTGGTGGTCTTCCCGCTGCCGGTCGGGCCGGTCACGAGAATCATCCCGTGCGGGACTCCCGCCATCTTGCGGAAACGGGCAAGCGTATCCTGGGGAAACCCAAGCTTTGACAAGTCAAGCGGGACCGCCGCCTGGTCCAGGATCCGGATGACGACGCTCTCGCCGAAAAGCGTCGGCACGGTGGAGACGCGGAAGTCGATCTCCTGTCCCCCGATACGCAGCTTTACGCGTCCGTCCTGCGGGAGGCGGCTCTCCGCAATGTTCAACCTGGCCATTATTTTGACCCGGGATATCATGGCCGTCTGGAGCCGCTTTGGCGGCGACTCGACGTCTTCCAGTATCCCGTCTATTCGGTAGCGCACCCGCAAGGTCTTCTCGTAAGGCTCCAGGTGTATATCGCTAGCCCCGCGCTCGATCCCCCTCGCGATAATGTAGTTAACAAGCCGTATGATCGGGGCCTCGGAAGCCGCCCCGATCAAGCGCTCCACGCGCTCGTCGCCGCCGGCCCGCTCTTCTCCCTCTTCCCCCACCTGCTCCACCAACCGCTCCATCGACGAGGTGCCCTCTCCCGCGTCTTTTTCTATCGCCTCGCGGATCTCCTCTTCCGTTCCGGCCTGCACTTCGACTCGCCGCCCTGTAGCCTTGGCGACCGCCTCGCGGGCGTCAACGTCCAGCGGATCCGCCATTGCGACGATAAGTGTTCCGTCGGACAGGGATACCGGAACGATCAGCTTGGCGCGCAGGAAGGGCAGGGGCAGCAGGTCGGGCGGGACCTGCCGTGCGTCTACGGACTCGCGCCGGAATGGGGGGATGCCCAGGATAGACTCGTAGGCGCGCCGCAGCCCTTCCGCGGTCATAAGCCCCCGCGATACGAGGCCTTTCGGGAATGCATGGCCTTCCGTGCGGGCAAGCGCCAAGAGCGCTTCCCGCTCCTCGACAGAGACAGGCAGCGACGAAACGAGCGCTTCGTTGAAGCCGCGGCGGTTCACG
>DATBLU010000101.1:0-8027 GCA_036555205.1 Candidatus Deferrimicrobiaceae bacterium | reverse complement strand
GAACCGGGGGTTGTGCGGGTTATGGCAATGGGCGCAAAGAAGGTATTCCTTTTTCCCGTTCCATAGCCCCGTCCGCTTCCCGTGGACGCCCACCCTCCAGTCGCGGTACTTGTCGCCGTGGCACTGGCCGCAAAGCCGGTAACTTTCCGTAAAGTCGATCAGCTCGCCGGAAACCAGCCGCAGCTTGTCGCGGTTTCTCGCGTCGTGGCAGTCCAGGCACCAGCGCTCCTTCTCGGCATGGTTCTTGAGCTCGATATTGGTGTGCTCATCCTTCAACTCGCGGCGCCTGGGGTTCGGAGTCATTTCCTTGTGGCATTCGGAGCACGGAAAGATGCCCTCCGTGAACGGAGGAGGGGGAACCATGTACGATGTTTCGCTCTCCGCCTTGGGGGGGGTAAGCCAAAATTCCCGCTTGCCGGCCTGCCCTGCAACCGCTGCGCAGAGCATGACGGCCGCTAGCGCCACGATGCATAAATAGCATGATTTTTTGCTTCTCATCTCACGCCCCGATTGGTCCTTATTGATCCCGGAAGAAAAGCTAAAGGGAAAGCGCCTTCAACCGTCCTTGACTCCTACTCCCCCATGCGGAGGCCGGTGGCCTCCAGGAAATCCAGATACTCGTATACCACCTCGAAATGCTTCGACTCCTCGCCGGAGAGGAGCTTGAAGAACTTCCTTTCCTGCGGATGCGCGGTCGACTCGGCCATCCGCTTGTACATCTCGCGCCCCTCCGCCTCGAAACCCAGGGCCTTTCGCATCGCGGCCGCCGCGTCGCCGGAAATCGCCTTCTCCTTGCGGATCCTGCTGGTTTCCCGCTTGAACATCCGCATCCTCGCCTCGCTGGGAGCGGAGGACACCGCGGGGAATTTCCCGCTCTCCTCCAGCTTCCGGGAGATGGCAAGGATGTCCTGGACGTGCTTGTCCTCAAGGACGGCAAGAAGCTCGAACACCTGCCTCGCGAAGGCGTCCGAACTCTTGGCGGCCGCCGCGGTGAAAAACCGCTTCCCCTGTTTCTCGAACCGGAGCGCCCTGGTCAGGGCGCTGGAAGAATTCTTCTTCCATTTCGCAGACGGAACCTTCGCCATCGGACTTCTTCCCCCCCTCGATTTCAGTAAGCAATCCTGATCATTATGCCCCCGCTCCGTCCCGCTTTTCCACTTTAAAAATTTCTATTCTTTCTTCTTCGGCCGCCGGGATGCGTCGAGGATCTTTTTTCGCAGGCGCAGCGAAGACGGCGTCACCTCGACCAGCTCGTCCTCGTTGATGAACTCGAGCGCGCCTTCCAGCGACAGGATCCTGGGCGGCACCAGGCGAAGGGCTTCGTCGGCGCCCGCGGCGCGGATGTTGGTGAGCTTTTTCTCCTTCGTCACGTTGATGTCGATGTCGACGGGACGGGAGTTCTCCCCGACGATCATCCCTTCGTAGACCTGGGTCCCCTCGCCTATGAAGAACGCGCCGCGCGACTGGAGGTGGAATATCGCGTAGGCCGTCGCCCGGCCCGACCGGTCGGCCACCAGCGCCCCGTTGATCCTCTCCGGAATCGGTCCCTGCCACGGCTCGTATCCGTCGAAAAGGTGGTTGAGCAGGCCCGTCCCGCGCGTCTCCGTAAGGAACTCGGAACGGAACCCGATGAGCCCCCGCGAAGGGATCCGGTACTCGAGGCGCACACGCCCCTGCCCGGGATTGACCATCCTGGTCATCTTCGCCTTGCGGCTCCCCAGGCCCTGGGTGACCGCTCCAAGGTAACTTTCAGGTATGTCGACGAAGAGCATCTCCACGGGCTCCTTGAGTACCCCGCTTTCGGTCTTCGTGACCACCTCGGGGCGCGACACCGAAAGCTCGAACCCTTCGCGCCGCATCATCTCTATGAGGATCGCCAGCTGCAGCTCGCCGCGCCCCATGACGCTGAACGCGTCGGTGCCGGAAAAGTCGATCCGGAGCGCCACGTTCCCCAGGAGCTCCTTTTCCAGGCGCTCCCGCAACTGCCGCGAGGTGACGTATTTCCCGTCCCTCCCGGCGACCGGCGAGGTGTTGATCGAGAAGACCATCGAAACCGTCGGCTCGTCGACCGCTATCCGCGGCAGGGGACGCGGCGCCTCCGCTTCGGAAAGCGTGTCCCCGATCGTGATCGCCTCGGCCCCGGCGACGGCCACAATGTCTCCCGCGCCCGCCTCGGCGATCTCCTGCCTGGAAAGCCCCTCGTAGCCGTAAAGGAGCGCAACCTTGATCCGCTCGACCGCTCCGTCCTTTCCGCAGACGGACACGGTCTCCCCGGCGCGCAGGGTCCCGGAGAATACCCTTCCCACGGCAAGCCGTCCGACGTAGTCGCTGTAGTCCAGGTTCGTCACCAGGAACTGCAGGTGAGCGGAAGGATCCCCTGAAGGAGGCGGAATGTGGGTGAGGATCCTTTCGAACAGCGGCAGGAGGCTGCGCCCCTCCCCGCCGTCCTTCTCGCGAGCCGTCCCCGCCCGGGCGTTCGTCAGCAGGATGGGAAACTCCAGCTGTTCCACGGTCGCGTCCAGGTCGATGAACAGGTCGTAGACCTCGCTTATCACCTCCTCGATCCGGGCGTCCGGCCGGTCGATCTTGTTGACGACCAGTATCACCGGCAGCGCCTGTTCCAGCGCTTTTTTAAGCACGAACCGGGTCTGGGGGAGCGGCCCCTCGGAGGCGTCCACCAGCAGGAGCACGCCGTCGACCATCTTCAGGGTGCGCTCCACCTCCCCGCCGAAATCGGCGTGGCCGGGGGTGTCCACGATGTTGATCTTCACGCCGCGGTAGACCACGGCGGTGTTCTTCGCCATGATCGTGATCCCCTTCTCCCGCTCCAGGTCGATCGAGTCCATCACGCGGTCGGGAACGGCCTGGTGCTCGCGGAAGATGCCGCTCTGCTTGAGCATCGCGTCGACGAGAGTGGTCTTCCCATGGTCGACGTGGGCGATGATCGCCACGTTGCGGATGTCTTTGGGTAGCATGCGTGCCGGGTTCTTACTTGAATGAACGCTCGAAAAGCTCCCGGATCGCCCGCCTGCCGTTTTCCTCCAGGAACCGGGTCCCGGTGCCGGTGAAGCGGGCGTTTCCGATCTTGAGGGAAGCGGGGTCCGCTATCTCCGTCCAGCCCTCGTCCTTCCACGTGGACCAGCGTCCCCGTTCCTGGTCGAAGACGAAGATGGGCTTGTTGCAGAGCTTGGCGAACTCGGCCCCCCAGCCGGTGCCGCCGCGCACCGTCCCGTCCGGCAGGATCTTTCCGATGACGTAGACCTCCTGGCCGGCGTTGACCTGGTACCAGAGGGTCTGCAGCACCTTGCGGATGAAAAGCGCGTCCGTGTAGGTGCGATGCATCAGCTTCGATACGTATCCCAGGCTCACGTCGCCTTTCGAAAGCTCTTCGCGGGACAGCACCCTCACGCCGCGGGTGCGGGCGATCCCGTGCCCCTCGAACGTGAAGTTGACCTCCTCGATGCCGTAGTTTTCCGCCTGGACGCCGAACTCCTGCTCCGCGCCGTTCGCGCCGCCGCTGTACAGGACGCACTCCTCTTTCTTGAGCATCGCCGCCTCCTTTCCCGCTGTCCGCCCACTATAGCACGGACGGGAATCGCGGAGCGGCTTGGCTATCGCAGCAGGGCGGTGGTGAACCAGGGGATGTAGGTGATCGCCAGGACGCCGCAAAGCAGGATGAGGAGGAAGGGGAGCGTCGCCCGAACGACCTCCATGAACGGCCGGTCGAACCGATAGGCGGAGAGGAAGAGGTTCATCCCCACAGGGGGCATCAGGAACCCGAGCTCGAGGTTCGCCAGGAAGATGATCCCCAGGTGAACCGGGTGGATGTCGTACGCCGAGGCGAGCGGGGCGATGATAGGCACTACTACCACGATCGCCGAGAAGATGTGCATGGTGGCCCCGACGAGCAGCAGGAACACGTTCAGGACGAGGAGGAAGGCGACCCGCGATTCGATCGTGGCGCGTACCCACTCGAGGATCGTCTGCGGAACCCCTGCGTCGACCATGTATCCGGTGAGGCCGGTGGCCGCCGCGAGCAGGATAAGGAATCCCCCGACGAGCCGCACCGACTCGGTGCCCGCTTCCGGGAACTGCCTGCGCAGGTCTATGTCCCGGTGGAGGAATACCTCCATGCAGAATGCGTACAGGACAGTCATCGCGGCCGCCTCCACGATCGTGGCGAACCCTCCGAAGATCCCCAGCAACACTATGACGGGAAGGAGAAGGTCCCATTTCGCCTCCCAGGCCGCCGCGCGAAGCTCCCCCAGGGAAAACGGCGCTCGGGGGGCGCCGGCGCGCACTCCCGTGCGGACCGCCCAGGCGGCCATGATAAGCGAGAGGAGCACCCCCGGCAGGAATCCGCCCTTGAACATCTGGTCCACGGCGATCCCGGCGACGACGCCGTACAGGATCACGGGCAGGCACGGCGGGAAGAGGAGCCCGAGAGACCCCGAGGCCGTCAACAGCCCCATCGAGAACCTTTCGGGATACTTCTCCGCGAGGAGCGCCGGCAGCAGGATTCCTCCAAGCGCGACTATGGTCACTCCGGAGGCGCCGGTGAAGGTGGTGAAGAACGTGCACACCAGGACCGTCACCACCGCGATCGCGCCCGGCATCCAGCCCACGAGCGCCCGGAAGAAGCGGACGAGCCTGCCGGACACGTGCCCGACCGTGAGGAGGTACCCCGCGAAGGCGAACAGGGGGATGGTGGGAAGGGACGGCGAAGTGACGAGCCGGTAGATCTCGGCCGAGATTGAGGCGAGCGGGACGTCGGCATGGCGGAAGAACAGGACCGCGAAACCGCCGAGGCCGACGAAGAGCGGCGCCCCCAGGATGACCGCGGTCAGGAGCACGCCGATCGCGATAATGAACGGCGTGCCTTCGAGAATGAGGCTCGATGCGACGAACGCGACTCCCGCTCCCGCGGCCGCCGCGACGGCCGCGCGGATCGACCATTTCTCCGAAACGCCCCGGACCAGCCTCCACGCGATGAGGGCGAATCCCGCCGGCATCACGCTCTCCGCCAGCCACACCGGAAGGTACGGGACTACGACCTGGCGGTCCACCCATTCCGCCCGTACCAACTGGAACCCCGACCATGCGAGCAGAAGAGTCGCGGCGGTGGAAACCGATGCCGTGAAGCCGGCGAAAATCGCCCTGTACGGATCGGGAAACCTGTCGGTGAGCCGCCCGAGCGAAAGGAGCCGCCCGTCCCGCGCCGCGATCGCGCCCCCCAGGAGACCGATCCAGAGCGTCGCATGCTGGACGAGGGCGTTCGAGCCGGGGATGCCGGTGCGCCAGGCGCGGCGGCCGACGATCTCCAGAAGGGGAAGCACGGCCATGCCGACCAGGAGGGCGATCGATATCGCGTTCTCGATCCTGGTGGGAATATCCGACTTCGGCCTGGGCCTTCCGGCGGGCGCCGGTTCGGGAGGCGCTTCCAACCTTACCGTGCCCCGGACTTTTTCCCGCGCTGTGCGGACCGGTATTCGTCGCGGTAAGAAAGCGCGGCGTCGAACATGTCCGCGGGGATGACCTTCCCCCGGATCCTGGGGTAGATGTCTTCGACGACCTTGCGCCACTCCGCCATCGCGTCCGTGGGAACGTGGCTGATCTTGAGCCCGTTCTTGACCATGACCTTGACGGCATCCTCGTTAAGCTTCCGTATCTCCCCCCGGAGGTTGCGCCCGGCGGCGCGGGAAGCTTCCAGGATCTTCGGCCGCAGCTTCTCGGGTATGCGCATCCATGCCTTCCTGTCGATGACTGTAGCGCCGGTGAGCGGTGCCCACCGCAGGTCGGCCATGTTCGGCGCGAGCCCGAACCACTGGAACGCCAGGGCGGCCAGCGGGGTGGTGTCGAACGCGTTGATCAGCCCCGTCTGCAGGCCGGGCAGGATATCCACCGATGAGAGCGGGACGGGACGAAAACCCGCCTCCTTGTAAAGCTGTATCAGGTTGGTGTCCATCGACCAGACGAAAAGCTTCATGTCCTTGACCTCGCCGGGACGGGTGAACGGCTTCTGCGCGAAGAAGTGCACCCACCCGGCGTCTCCCCAGTTAAGGACGATCAGCCCCTTCTCCTCCAGCCGGCGCTCGAGCGCGGGAGAGATGCGGTCGCGGACGTAATCGAACTCCTCGTCGGAGGCGTACATCATGGGAACGTGCAGCGCGTAGAAGCCCCGGTCAAGGTACGCAAGCCCCATGCCGGTGACGGCGGCCGCCTGCAGCTGCCCCACCCGCATCTTCCTGATCATCGCGTCTTCGTCCCCGGCCACTCCGCCGGGATATATCCGGAGAGTCACGGCGCCGTCCGACGCCTTCTTCCATGACTCCCCCATCTCCTGGAGCACGCGGTACCAGGACGACCCCTCCGGCGCCAGCGTCGCCATCTTTACGACCATCGGCGCCGCATGAACGGATGACGCGCACAGCGCGAAAAGAAGGAGGGCGGCCGCGGCCGCGGCGCGCTTATTCGATGAAAAGTTCATCTACCCTCCCTTTCAGCCGGCGCGCCTTGCGCTGCGCGACAAGGTTGGCCAGCCGGTATTCCGGGGCTTCGTTTCTCGCATCGAAAGCCAGCGCCCGGTCCAGAAGGTCCAGGAACTCCTTCCGGTCCTGCGACCGCACCGGCACGTTTTCCGCAAGCGTTACGAGAGGGGACACCTTTTTCCCCCCGGAGAGCTCCATCGCCCGCTCGAAATGGCGCCTGGCCTTTTGCGCCGACCCCCCCATCGCCTCCGGCCTTCCGCCCTCGTAGGCGATGAAATACTCGTGGATCGCCCCGGCGTCGAAATCCTCCTTGAGATCCAGCGCACGCCGCATCAGCGCCTCGGCCCGGGGCAGATCCGCAAGCATTTCAGGGTCGTCCTGCGCGGACGCGATCGCCAGGCTCCAGGATACACCCGTCCAGAAGAGAAGCGGCACGTCCTCCAGTTCCATCTTAGACGCGGCCTTCGCCGGATTCGCCTCGAACTCCTCGCGGAATCCCGGACGCCCGGACGATAGTCCCCGCATGCCGTATTCCCTCGCGCGAAGGTACAGGCGGCGCGCCCGTTCCCTTCCGGCGCGGGAAACCTCGGCATCCGAAGCCTCCGCCGCGTCCTCCCAGACGAAAGCAGCCGCGTACTGGGTGAATCCCCGGGCGAGGGATGCCAACAGCCCCCGGTGATGCGGCTGCCCTTCGAGTAGGGACTCCATCGCCTTCAGCGCGAAGGGAACCGACTCGCGGACCAGGTCCGGATCGTCGTCGGTGGCGAATACCTCTCCCCCCGACGAAACCGCGTCGGCCACCCTGTGGAGCACGTACGTCCTTGGGGAACAGCCGCAGGCCGCCCCGGCGAAAAGAAGCGCCGCCGCGATGAAGGCGGCGTGGGACCTGCCGCTCATGACTCGCGCCCTTCGCCCCGCCCGCCGTCCGCCAGGGCTTCATCCACTTTCCTTCCCAGCTCGTCGCGGCGGAAAGGCTTCTGCAGGAATCCGCCGAACCCCTCGGCCAACAACTCCCTGATCCGCCCGCTCTCGTCGTACCCGCTGGCCAAAATCCCACGCACGGCGGGAAAGATGCGGCGCATCTCCGCGAATGCCCTGTCCCCCGTCATCCCGGGCATCTTCAGGTCGATGAGTACGAGATCTATTTCGCCGCGCCGCACACGGAAAATCTCCAGGGCATCGACTCCGTCCCTCGCCTCGATCACGCCGTATCCCAGCGAACGCAGCATCGCCCCGACCACTTCACGGACGTCGTTCTCGTCGTCGGCGACGAGGACCGTGCCTTTGCGGCGCGGCTGCGGCGCATCGGCTTTTTCTTCGATGGGCGGCGGGCCGGAAGCGGCAGGGAACCCGACGATGAAAGTCGAGCCTTTCCCCGGCTCGGACCGGACAAGTATCTCGCCGTCATGGCTTTCCACGATGCCCCGGACCGCCGCAAGCCCCATTCCCCGCCCGATGAATTTAGTGGAGAAGAACGGCTCGAAGATCCGGGAAAGGGTATCCCGGTCCATGCCGCTCCCCGTATCGGAGACTTCAAGG
>DATBLU010000098.1:0-1771 GCA_036555205.1 Candidatus Deferrimicrobiaceae bacterium | reverse complement strand
CTTTCCATTTCCCGGAACAGACAATTCCCAGCAGGAGGACCGCGAGATGGCCGTGAAAGTCGGGATCAACGGGTTCGGTCGCATCGGTCGGAACTTCTTCCGCGCGGCGTACAAGGACCCCGCGCTGGAAATCGTCGCCGTGAACGACATAACCGACGCCAAGACGCTGGCGCACCTCCTCAAGTACGACTCCGTGCACGGCCGGTTCGAGGCGGAGGTGGGGGTCAAGGACAGCGCGCTCGTCGTGGCGGGCAAGACGATCCAGGTACTGGCCGCGAAGGACCCCTCCGAGCTGCCGTGGGGGAAGCTGGGCGTCGAGATCGTCATCGAATCCACGGGCAAGTTCACGGAAAGGGAAGGCGCGGAGAAGCATCTGAAGGCGGGGGCGAAGCGCGTCCTCATCTCGGCGCCTGCGAAGAACCCCGACGCCACCTTCGTCCTGGGCGTCAACGAAAATACCTTCGATCCCAAAAAGCACTTCATCATCTCCAACGCATCCTGCACGACCAACTGCCTCGCCCCCGTCGCCAAGGTGCTCCTCGACAACTTCGGGATCGAGCGCGGGCTCATGACGACGATACACGCCTATACGAACGACCAGAAGATCCTCGACCTTCCGCACAAGGACCTGCGGAGGGCCCGCGCGGCCGGGCTGTCGATGATCCCGACCACTACGGGAGCGGCCAAGGCGGTCGCGCTCGTCATCCCCCAGCTCAAGGGGAAGCTCGACGGCATGGCCATCCGCGTCCCCACGTCGAACGTATCGGTGGTCGACCTGACGGTTGAGATGTCGAAGGCGGCGACGGCCGAAGAGATAAACGCCGCGATGAAGAAGGCGGCGGAAGGCCCCCTGAAGGGGATCCTGCAGTACGTGGACGAGCCGCTCGTTTCCGTGGACTTCAACCACACTTCCTTCTCCTCCGAATTCGACTCGCTCTCCACAAAGGTGATCGAGGGCAAGATGGTCAAGGTCCTGGCGTGGTACGACAACGAGTGGGGTTACTCGTGCCGCATGGTCGATCTTGCCAAGTTCGTCGGCGCGGCGAAATAAGGGAATGCGGATTCCCGTCATAGCCGGCAACTGGAAGATGTACAAGACCGCGGCGGAGTCCGCGGCCTTCGTCAAGGAGTTCCTCCCCCTGGTCTCCGGCGTCACGGGCGTCGAAATCGTCCTTGCGCCTCCTTTTACGTCGCTTGGCGCCGTGGCTTCCCTCACATCGGGGACCAACGTCGGGGTGGCGTCCCAGAACGTCCACTTCGCAGCGGAAGGGGCCTACACGGGGGAGGTTTCGCCCGCGATGGTCAAGGACGCCGGGGCGCGCTACGCGATCATCGGGCATTCCGAGCGCAGGCAGCATTTCGCGGAGACCGACGATTCGGTGAACCGCAAGGTCAAGGCGTCCCTCGCGGCCGGGCTTGTGCCGATAATGTGCCTTGGGGAGACGCTCGAGGAGCGGGAAGCGGGAAAAACGTTCGATGTGGCGGGACGCCAGCTGCGCGCGGGGCTGCAGGGAATAGCGGAAACGGAATGCGAAAGGGTCGTCGTCGCGTACGAGCCGATTTGGGCGATCGGAACCGGCAAGACCGCCACTCCCGAACAGGCGCAGGAGGTTCACGCCTTCCTGCGCGGGATACTCAAGGAGCTGAGGGGAGCCGGCGCCGCCGGCGCCATGCGTATACTGTACGGAGGGTCCGTCAAACCGGACAACATCTCCGACCTGATGGCCAGGGCGGACATCGACGGAGCCCTGGTCGGCGGGGCAAGCCTGAA
>DATBLU010000080.1:0-3092 GCA_036555205.1 Candidatus Deferrimicrobiaceae bacterium | reverse complement strand
GCGGTCTTCCTGCCGACGCCGGGAAGAGACGTCAGCGCCTCCATCGTCGCCGGCACCTTGCCCCCGTGGCGCGAGACTATGGCCGCGGAAAGGCCCTTGATCGCTTTCGCCTTGTTCCGGAAGAAGCCGGTCGGACGTATGACCTCCTCCAGCTCTTCCGGAGGCGCGGCGGCGAGCGCGCCGGGGCCGGGGTAGTTGAGGAACAGCGCCGGCGTCACGCCGTTCACCCGCTCGTCGGTGCATTGGGCCGCGAGCACTGTCGCCACCAGCAGCTCGAACGGATTGCGGAAATCGAGGAGAACCCGAGCCTCCGCGTACGCGCGTGCCAGGAATTCAAGGACGTATGGAACCGGAGCGGGCGGCTTTCGGGCCGGCATATCAGTCGCTCCGGCTGAAAACGATGACTTCGTACCCCTGGACGTCCACTTCGTAGGTTACGCCCTGAAGCCTGCATGAGAAAAGCTTCCCCGGGCCCATGAACTCGTCCTCCGGAGTGACGAGGAAGGCGCCCTGCTCTCCAAGCCAGTCGAGCAGCCCCCTCACCTCCACGAACGTCAGGTCGAACGGAGTGATCAGGTTGTAAACCTTGCCTTTGTGCAGGATCGGATAGATGTCGTATTCTTCGGGATTCAAGGGGTTCCCTTTCGCTCTTTACGGCAAACCCTCGATTAGTATACGCTGGTATCCCGCCGCGAAATAGTTGTCTGGAGGCAAGGCGCTTGGTTCTCCGCGACATCCTGGCACGGAACGCCCGCATCTATCCGGACCGCATCGCATTGGCCATGGGCCAGGAGTCCCTCACCTTCCGGGAGCTTGCGGGGCGCGTGTCCCGCCGGGCATCCGGCCTTCGCGGCCTCGGCATCGAAAAAGGCGACCGTGTGGCGGTCCTTATGCGCAACTCCCCCGCCTACGTGGAGTTGCTTTATGCGGTCACGCAGATCGGGGCCGTCCTGACGCCGTTGAACGAATTGCTCATCGCCAGGGAGCTTGCGGCGATCCTGCGGCACGCCGATGCGGCCGCCCTCGTCTATTCCGAAGAGTTCCGGGGCGTGGTCGATCGGATCCGGACTTCCGTTCCGTCGGTCGCCCGCTTCGTTTCGGAAGACCTGCTCTTCCATGAAGGGAGCGCACCAGGGGGAACGGAGACCGTTCCTCCGGGCCCGCCCGCCGAGGCGGTCCCCCTGTTCGAATCGGACACCGCCATACTCGTTTACGCGGGGGGAACCTCCGGTGCTCCCCGGGGAGCGATGCTGTCCCACGGCAACCTTGTATCCGCCTCCGTATCCGCGGCCCTGGAGCTCGGCCTGTCCCGCAACGACGTCTATCTCTCCTGCACGCCCCTGCCGTTCATGGCGGGGACCGGCCGTCTCCTCCGTTTCCAATGCATGGGAGGATCGGTCGTCATCCTGCCGGGCGACGATCCCGAAGATGTGCTCAAGGCGATAGAGCGGCGCAAGATCACCCACGTCCTGCTGACCCCTACTCTTATGGCCCGGATCCTCGACCTGCCGTCGGCCCCCCGGTACAACCTGGCCACCTTGAAGACCGTTCTCTACGGCGGGGCGTCGATCCCGATCGAATTGCAGAAGCGGGCCATCCGCTTCTTCCCTTGCGGGCTGGTGCAGTCCTACGGCCAGGTGGAGTCGGCCGGGGTGCTCACTTTCCTGCACGCGGAGAGCCACTCGCTGGACGAGAGCACGCCCTACATGCGGAGATTGATGTCGGTAGGCAAGGAAGCGTTCGGCGTCGAGGTTCGTGTCGTGGACGAGTCCGGCCGCGAAGTCGCGCCCAACCAGGTCGGCGAGATCGTCGCGCGCGGGCCGAACGTCTTCGCCGGCTATTTCCGGGACCCTGCTTCCACTGCCGAGGTGCTGAAGAACGGGTGGCTCCTCACGGGGGACATCGCATCGGTGGACGAAGAAGGATACATCTACATCGTCGACCGGAAGCGCGACATGCTGATGGTCGGGGGCATCTCGGTCTACCCGAAGGAAATCGAGGACGTCGTCGCGGAGCACCCGGCCGTCGAGGAAGCCGCCGTCATCGGGCTGCCCGATTACGAGCTCGGAGAAGTCCCGGTCGCTGTCGTAGCGCTCAAGAAGGGGGCGCAGGCCGACGCCGACGGCATCCTGGCACACTGCCGCGAAAACATGGCGCCTTTCAAGGTTCCCCGATCGGTGGAGTTCATACCGTCCCTGCCGCGCAACAGCCAGGGAAAGGTGCTGAAGGTCAGGCTGAAGGTAAAAGAGATTTCCGGGGCGATTCCCCGAAAACCTCGGCGGTAAAGGAATACAGCTCCGCCCCCCTGGCCCATTCGCCCGGGGGAAGTCCCGCTTTCCGGCACACGTTTGAAAGGAACACCTTCCGGTCCCACCCGCACGCCTCGGCCACCTGGGGCAGGAGAAGACCGCGGCGCCCGCCCATGCGGATCATCAGCCCATGGGTTCCGATCTCGACCTCTTCCGGCCTTGCCGGAACCAGCGGAGTCAGGACGGATATTTCGATGTGGATCGAGTCGATTTCCGAGGGGGCGACGGGGGGGAACCGCGGATCCTCCGTAGCCGCCGCCACCGCGCATTCCTGGACCGTCCGGTACAGGGGGGCAGTCGCTTCCGTATAGCCTATGCACCCTCGCAGGCGCCCCTCCTGGGTGAGCGTCACGAACGCCGCACCCGGCGCGGACAGCCTGACGGACGCTGGAGTCTCATCCGGTACCTTGCCGTCGCGGATGAACGTCGATAAGGCGCAGCGCGCGATCGACAGAAGCTCGATCCGATCCTCTTCAGGCAGGTAGGGGGGCTGCATCAGCACGGCCGGGCGAAGATGGCGTCGACGCGGCCGTCGGGCATGATCAGGTCGCCGATGTCTCCGAGAATCTCTATCTTGCCCTGCACGTCCATGAAGACGGGCACGATATCCGGATCGAACTGGGTGCCGGAGCAGCGGATTATCTCCGCGTTCGCAGCCTCCAGCGTCAGCGCCTGCCGGTAGGCGCGGGTCGAGGTCATGGCGTCGAACGTGTCCGCGATGGCCATGATCCGCGACTCCAGCGGGATGTCGATCCCCGACAGACCCCTTGGGTAGCCCTTCCC
>DATBLU010000075.1:0-5402 GCA_036555205.1 Candidatus Deferrimicrobiaceae bacterium | reverse complement strand
GGAAAAGGCGATCGGCAACGCCATAGCGTTCGAGAGGAACGAGCGCCTGAAGAACCTCGACGAGGCGACCGGCCTGCCGACGCTTAAGTATTTCCAGGGGCGCCTCCTCCACGAGCTGGCCCGCGCGAAACGATTCAAGCGCAGGCTCGTCCTCATGATATGCGAAGTGACGCCGCGGCTCCCGGAGCGCGAGTTCGCCGCCGTGGACCGCGGGGAGATGGTCGTCATGAGGCTGGCCGGGGTGCTAAGGGGATCGTTGAGGGAGTACGACGTGGTCGCCAGGATAAGCGAATGGAAGTTCGGAATGATCCTGCCAGAAGCCGAAGACGGCAGGATGAGCGCCATCCCCCGCATCAAGAAGGCGATCCACGCCGAGGTCGAGGAGATCCGCAAGCGGATCAAGGACGTCAAGGTCGACCTGCGGTTCGGCCACGCCTCCTACCCCGAGGACGGGGACGACCACGAGAAGCTGATCTTCAAATCCAACATCCTCAAGATGTGACTAAAAGAGGTCGAGGTCCTGCGGCGGGGGGCCGGCGAGCCCTCCTTCGTTCATCGATCCGGTCCGATACCCTTTAAGGTCGACCGAAACGTAGAGGAAACCGTTCCTGCGGAATCCCTCGTGGACGGCGTTTGCGACGTCTGCCTCGAACAGGCGCGGCATCTCATCCCGCCCGACCTCGATCCTCGCCACGGCGCCGTGCACGCGGACGCGGAACTGACGGAACCCGAAGCCGCGCAGGATCTCCTCACAGGCCTCCACTCGCCGCAGCGACTCCTCGCTTATCTCGGTCCCGTAGGGGAACCGCGAGGAGAGGCAGGCGAAAGATCCCTTGTCGGCGGTCGGAAGGCGAAACTGCCGGCTCAAGGCGCGGATATCCTCCTTGGTGATCGCGTTCTCCAGAAGAGGGCTTCGAACGCCGAGCTCCTTCGCCGCCCTCCGTCCCGGGCGGATGTCGTTCAAATCGTCGGAGTTGGAGCCGTCGCAGACCGCGGCGTAACCTTCGCTTCGGGCTATCCCTGAGAGAAGCCCGAAAAGCTCCTTCTTGCAGTGATAGCAGCGGTCGGGCGGATTGGAGGAAAAGCCGGGGATCTCCAGCTCGTTCGACTCGATGAACCTGTGGGAGACGCCCCACTCGCGCGCGATCCTCTCCGCCTCGTCCCGCTCCGACTTCGGGTAGGTAGGGGAGGTGGCCGTAACCGCAAGAACCCTCGCCCCAAGCGCCACGCGGGCGGCATGCAGCAGGAAAGTGCTGTCGACTCCGCCGCTGAAGGCGATAACGGCCGAGCCCATCTCCTTGAGCGAAGCGAGCAGCGCGTCCCACTTTTCATTCTCCGGGACCGTTGCGCCGATGTCCCCGCGAGAGTCAGCAAAGGAGCGCATGATCCGCCTCTTTGAAATCCGGGTCGGCAGGTATATGGATAATGCGCTCGCCGGTTTTGGTTGTCTCTCGCACGCGGAAGGGCGGCTCCGTGCCGGGCTTCGAATACCGTGTGAAAAACTTCGCGAGAAGGCCCACGGGGGCCTCTCCGTCCGTCCCCTCGATTCCGATGGAGGGGCCGGAAAATCCCTCCGCTATATAGATGCGCAGTTTCCCCCTGCCGAGCGACTCCAGCTTGCGGTTTTCCGCCTCGTCGCGCCCCACGATCACCTTCCGCCCGTCCGGCATCCGGAAATGCCTCCCGACTTTTAGCAGGTTCAGGTCCGCCATGTCCGGCGAAGGGCAGTGTTCGAAGAGGTCCTTCACCTTGACGGAGAAGGTCTTGTCCGTCAGGAGGCAGCCGCCCGCGGGGCAGGGGTAGTCGGCGACGTTCCACTCTTCCGCCAGGCGGATCTGGTCCTTGCGCGAGCGGCCCGCGATGTCCAGAAGGGCATTGCGGTCGACCCATCCTTCGCGCTCCGCGACGGTCGGCTCCAGGTTAAGCGCCGAAAGAGGGCGCAGAACAATCCCCGCGCAGCCGCTGTGCTTCTCGATGACCCGCAGTGCATCGCTTCGCTGTGACATGGGACGCTGCCCCACCACTTCCCCCGTGACCAGGAAAGAGGCCCCGATCTCCTCCATGTATTCGCGCCCCTTGCGAAGCGTGAAGATCCGGCAGTCCACGCATGGGTTCATCGCGGACCCCCGACCGTGCCTGGGATTGCGGACGATGTCCATGTACTCGCTTCCTTTGGCGACGGTCCGGATCGGGATCCCCATTTTCCCCGCGACTATCTGCGCCTGGGAATGGCAGCCCGCGCCGTTTCCCGATTCCCCGGCGCCCGCCGGCTTGCGCGAGCAGGTGCAGAACGGCGAGGTGAAGTGCAGCGCGAAGAGCTCTACCCCCTGGTCCAGCATCATCCTTGCCGCCAGCGTGCTGTCCAGGCCGCCCGACAGAAGAATTACCGCGCGCACGGGGCGCCTTAAGGGCGCCGTCTTCACAGAGGGGCGCTCCGGTCGAGCCCGTACTCGAGTGGGGACAGCGGCGAAAGGATCCTCGGGGACTCCCCGCAGGCAGGGCATTCCGGATCCTTCTTTACCTCGAGCGTGGAGACCGAGGCGTCCAGCGTGTCGATCATAAGCAGCCTTCCGCGCAGCGGCGCGCCGATCCCCAGGAGGAGCTTCACCGCCTCGACCGCCTGCCACGATCCCATGACGCCCGCCGACGCTCCCAGTATCCCCGCCTCCGAGCAGGTCGGGGCATCCCGGCGCGGGGGGATCTCGGGGAGAAGGCATCGCAGGCACGGCCCCCGGCCCGGGACGACCGAGAGGATCTGCCCCCCGAAACGCAGGACTCCCGCATGCACCAGCGGCACGCCGGACAGGACCGAGGCGTCGTTGCAAAGGTACTTGGTCGGGAAGTTGTCGCTCCCGTCGACGACCACGTCGTATCTCCGGAACAGGGACAGGGCGTTTTCCGCCGTCAGGGCGGTATCGTGCACCTCGACCTCCAGATCCGAGCGGAACGCAAGGAGAGACGCCTGCGCGGAGCACGCCTTTGCGCGCCCCACCGAAGACTCCGAATGGATGGTCTGCCTGTTCAGGTTGGAGAGATCCACACGGTCGCCGTCGATCACGCCGATCCGTCCGATCCCGGCCGCCGCAAGGTAAAGTAGCGCGGGCGAGCCGAGCCCTCCCGCACCGACGACGAGCGCGGCCGAGGAGAAGAGCTTTTCCTGGCCGGTCGGTCCGATTTCCCGCAGAAGGAGGTTCCGGCTGTATCTGAGGACATCTTGGTCCTTCCATTCCATCGAAGTATTATACCCTAGATATTACGGGCGCTCCTGATAGCATAGGGAAAGGATCGCCCCCGGAGGCAACTTGCCGATCGACGTGGACCCGATACGGAAGGCCGAGTTCCCCGTAACCGAGAAATATATCTATTTGAACCACGCCGGAGTCTCACCCATCCCGTCCCGTTCGGCGGAGGCCGGCGCGCGCATACTCTACCGGTCCCGGGACGAGGGGGCGTTCAGGCTGCGCCAGTGGCAGGAGATCGGCGACGAGGCGCGGGTCCGGTTCGCGCGAATGATCGGGGCGACGACGGAGGAGGTGGCCTTCATCAAGAGCACCTCCGAGGGGCTCTCGTTCATCGCCGCCGGGTTCCCGTGGAAGGAAGGGGACAACCTGGTCACCGCCAACGTCGAATTTCCGTCGAACGTTTATCCATGGATGCGGCTCGCCTCGCGCAGCGTCGACGTGCGCATGGTGCCGGCGCGGGACGGCAGGGTCTCCAAGGAGGACATATTCGCGGCGTGCGACGGGAAGACCCGCCTGATCGCGCTCTCCTCGGTGGAGTTCGCCAACGGGCACCGCAACGACCTGCCCGGCATCGGGGAGTTCTGCCAGAAAAAGGGGATCTTCTTCTGCGTGGATGCGATACAGAGCCTGGGAGTCCTGCCGATGGACGTGCGCTCGTACGGGATCGACTCCCTGTCGGCGGACGGGCACAAGTGGCTGCTCTCGCCCGAGGGGATCGGCGGGTTCTACATCTCCAGGGAGGTGATGGAGATGGTGGAGCCTGTCGTCCTGGGATGGCACTCGGTGCGGAACCGGTTCGACTTCGAAAACTACGACTTCCAGCTCTCACCCGACGCGCGGCGCTTCGAGCCGGGAAGCTCCAATACCGTCGGCCTGGCGGCGTTCGGCGCATCGCTGGACCTGCTGCTGTCGGTCGGAGTGGACCGGATCTGGGAAAGGGTCCGGCGGCTGACCGAAGGGGCGATAGAGGCCGCCATGCGGCGCGGGTACGAGATCATGTCGCCGAGGCATCCGGAAGACCGCTCCGGCATAGTGACATTCAGGGTCCCCGGCGCCGACCCGCACACGCTCTGGAAGGCGCTCCTCGCGAAAAACGTGGTCTGTTCCCCCCGCTCCGGCGGGATCCGCATATCCCCGCACTTTTACAACACTCCCGAGGAAATCACCCGGTTCTTTGAGATACTGGCCGAGGAGGCCGAGCGCACCTGAACGAATCAACAGGATGAGGAGGCACTCGAAAGGCGATGAGCGTCGAACCCTATGAAAAGATCCTGATGGTCGACGACGACGAGCTCGTCTCGGAGGTCATAGGCGCGGTCCTGCAGAGCCACGGATACCGGTTCGAGAGCGCGCCCGACGGACATCAAGGGCTTCAGAAAGCCAGGAACCTGCACCCGGACCTGATCTTCCTCGACATATCGATGCCGGGAATGGACGGATTCCAGACGTGCCGCAGCCTCAAGGAGGACCCGGCCACCCGCGGCATCCCGGTGGTAATGCTGACGGCGTACGCGGACCGGGAATCCCGGATAAAGGCGCTGGAGGCGGGAGCGAGCGACTTCCTTGCGAAACCGGTCGACAACACCGAGCTTGTTGTCAGGGCGGCCAACCTGCTCAAGACGAAGCGCTACCAGGACACGCTCGAAGAGCAGGGAAGGCTGCTCGAACAGCAGGTCCAGGAAAGGACAAGGCAGCTCAAGGAATCATTGCTTGACACAGTCCAGCGCCTGACCCTGGCCTCGGAATACCGGGACGTGGACTCATACGTTCACGTCAAGCGGATAAGCTATTACACCGGCCTGGTGCTTAAGTGCCTGGGCATCACGGGGGAAGAGGCCGACGTCATGTTCTACGCCAGCCCGATGCACGATATCGGAAAGGTCGGCATCCCGGACGCGATCCTGCTGAAGCCGGGCGTCCTGACGGACGATGAATTCGAGATCATGAAGACGCACACCACGATCGGGGCGAGGATACTGCGGGGATCGAGCAGTCCATACTTGAAATCGGCGGAGCGGTTCGCCCTGTACCACCACGAGCGGTGGGACGGCACAGGCTACCCGCAGGGGCTCAAAGGGGAAGCGATCCCGATAGAGGGGCGTATCATGAACCTGATCGACCAGTACGACGCGCTTAGAAGCAAGCGCCCGTACAAGCCCC
>DATBLU010000069.1:0-2943 GCA_036555205.1 Candidatus Deferrimicrobiaceae bacterium | reverse complement strand
CGACGCGGACGCCGCGGTCCGAAAAGGGTTGCGGGGCGGGAAGGTGCGGAACGCGCGAATCCGTTTCGCCCGGGGAAAGGCCGCGTGGGTTTCGGCGCAGGCCTGGCGCCCGGGCCGGCGCTTGCAGCCGGAGCTTTCCGGTGCTGTCGTGCTCGAACTGCCGGAGGCCCGCGTCCTGGAGGTCCTGGGTCTAGTCCTCATGCACGGCGAAGAGGCGGAAGTCACGGCGCCGAAGGAATTGCGCGACGCCGTCCGGGCGGAGGTCGACCGGCTTTCGTCCGCTTACCCGGACCGGTAGGAATGGCCCTACCCGCGGGATACGGGGGGACGTCCCAGGAAGGCTTCCTTCTTGAAAATCCGCAAAAGCGCGAAGATCGACGGAAACAGGAAAAGCGCTCCAGCGGCCAGGGCGATCAGGATCGCGCGCAGCGTCGCGGGCGGAGAAACGGCCGACGGTATGGACAGGTCCGGGCGGACGATGAAAGGATACTGAGCCGCCCCCCAGCCGCAGAGGATGATGGCGGCTTGCGCGGCCACGCAGGCGCGAGCCAGGCCGTAGGCGCGGAGCAGCAGCGACACCTGTGCGCCGAGCGCCGCGGAGGCGGCCAGGAACACGACGCCCGCCGACCAGTCGCTCCCCAACAATGCGTGGAAGAAATCGGGGGCGCCGAAGCGCGCGAGGAGGGGGACTGCGACCATGAGAACGGCGACCGCCCCGCAGGACCAATGCGCGCGGATGCGGAAATCATCGCGCAGGTCCGGATCGTCGGTCTCGAATATCAGGTAGACCGCCGCCAGGGAGCAGAAGACCGCGAGGGTGAGAAGGCCAACGGCGAGAGGGAACGGCGCCAGCCACGCGGACGAAGCGGCGGGTGCCTCGGCATTCACGCGGATTTCGCCGGAGGAAACCGCTCCAATGATCGCGCCAAGGAGTATCGGCGTCAGAAGGCTTGACCCCGCGAAGAGCAACGCCCACCCGGGACGGCTTCCTTCCTCATGAAGCTGATAGTGGTGGAAGGCGAAGGCCGCGCCTCGCAGCACGATCCCGGCCAGCATGAGGGTGATCGGGACGAAAAGGGAAGTCGAGATGACCGCGAAGCCCCTTGGGAAGGCGGTGAAAAGGACAACGACCGCGACGATGACCCAGATGTGGTTGGTTTCCCATACAGGGCCGATGGCGCGGGCGATGAGCATCCGGCGGGCGGTCGCGCGCGGACCCCGGCTCAACAGGTCCCATACCCCGCTGCCGAAATCCGCTCCCCCCAGTAGCGCGTAGACGACAAGCGCGCCCAGCACGCTGGCGGCGGCGAGGGTCGGAAGATCGGGCATGCCTTACTCCTTCGGCGCGCCGGCGGCGCGCTCCTCGAGCGGAAAGGAAGGGCTCTGCGATACCTCCCGGCGAAGCAGCCAAACCGCGGAGACTCCAAGCGCCAGGTAAAGCGCCGAGAAGAATGCGAAGGGGAAGATCAGGCCGCCCACCGGAGTCACGGCATCGGCCGTGCGCATCACCCCGCGGATCACCCATGGCTGGCGCCCCATCTCGGTGACCGCCCACCCGGCCTCGACCGCCACGATCCCCAAGGGGCTGCAGCACACGACCGCCCGCAGGAACCCGGATTCGAACAGGCCTCCGCGTCTTGCGGCGGCGCGCCACGCCGAGAGAAGCGAGACCGCGGCAAGCGTCGTTCCGCAGGCCACCATGAGCTGAAAGGCCAGGTGGACAGGCAGGGGATCGGGCCGGTCCTCCGGCGGGAATGATTCAAGCCCCGCGACCTCAGCGTCGGCGTCGTGGAAGGCGAGAAGGCTCAATCCCTTCGGAATCTCGATCGCGAATCGCGTCGTTCCCTTTTCCATGTCCGGAATGCCGCCGATGCGCAGGGGGGCGCCCCGCTCGGTCCTGAACTGCCCCTCCAACGCCGCCAGCTTGGCGGGCTGGTCCCGCGCGATGAAACGGGCGTTGAAATCGCCGCTGACCGGCAGCAGGAGGGCCGCCGTGCCGCCCACTGCCAGCGCGATGGACAGTGCGTGCCGGTGGAAAAGGTTCTCCCGGTCGCGCAGGAGCTTGTAGGCGTGTATGCCCGCGACGGCGAACCCGGACGCCGCAAAAGCGGCGAGCGTCATGTGCGCGGCTTCCGTGGGCCAGGCGGGATTGGCCATCGCGGCCAGCGGATCGATCGCCGTCGGCTTGCCGTCCATCACAACGAATCCCGCGGGACTGTTCATCCAGGCGTTCGCCGCCACCACGAGGATTCCGGACATTGCACCCCCCAGCGCCACCGCGATCCCCGACAAGAGGTGCGCCGCAGGCCGGACGCGTCCCCACCCATATAGGTATATTCCCAGGAAAATGGCCTCCGCGAAAAAAGCGAATCCCTCCAGGGCAAACGGCAGGCCGACGATTCCGCCGGAGAACGCCATGAAGCCGGGCCACAACAGCCCCAGCTCGAACGAGAGCACGGTTCCCGAGACAGCGCCAACCGCGAAGAGGACGGCGGTACCGCGCGCCCAGCGCCTTGCAAGCTCCAGGAACACCGGCTCCCCGGTGCGCAGGTGCGCCGCCTCGGCGATCACCATGAGGAGCGGCATTCCCATCCCCGCCACGGCGAATACGATATGGAAGGCGAAGAGCATCGCCATCTGCGCGCGCGCGAGCAGCAGTTCGTCCAACGGCGCCTCCGGCGCTTATTCTACCCTGCCTTTTGATTTACGGGCGGGGGCGGCCCATCGGGATCGGCTCGACCGCGGGAGGGGCCTGCCCGGAGAGTATGTCGGACAAGCGTTGGCGAAACGCGCGCCCCTCCGGCGCCGCGGGAGCCGGGAGCAGGCTCACCCGCACCTTTTTCCCGACGGGAAGGAAGTGCTGCTCCGCGAGGCAGGTGCGGACCATCTGGCGCGCCGCGGCGCGTACGAGATGCGCTTCCTCGGAAACGGCGGGCGGAACGA
>DATBLU010000181.1:0-3802 GCA_036555205.1 Candidatus Deferrimicrobiaceae bacterium | reverse complement strand
AGGCGATGGGCGGGGAGAAGATGCTCGCCTACTTCGCGGGGATCGAGAACTGCAGGTTCCGGCGGCCCGTCGTCCCGGGCGACCAGCTCCTGCTCAACGTGACGATCACCGCCCACAAGGGGCCCGTGTGGAAAATACACGGGGAGGCGCGGGTGGGAGACGCCCTGGCTGCGGAGGCCGACCTCACCGCCACGATCAGGGAATCGTTCACGGATCGCTCCCGGGAAGGATCGCAGAAATGATCCACCCCACGGCAATCGTCGATCCGGATGCGCGCCTGGGGGAGGGCGTCGAGGTCGGGCCCTACGCCGTGATCGGGCCGAAGGTCACGATAGGGGACCGGTGCTCCATCGGCTCCCACGTGCAGATCGCGTCGCACGTCCGCATGGGGTCCGGGAACCGCATATTCTCCTTCGCATCGATCGGGGCCCCGCCGCAGGACCTGAAATTCAAGGGGGAGGATACCTGGGTGGAGCTGGGCGACCGCAACACCATCCGGGAGTACGTTACCGTCAACCGCGGGACAGGGCACGGCTCGGGGGTGACCCGGGTCGGAAGCGACACGCTGCTCATGGCATATTGCCACGTGGCGCACGACTGCATCGTGGGGAACCGGGTCGTCATGGCCAACGCCGCCACTCTCGCCGGGCACGTCGAGGTAGGCGACGGAGCGATCATCGGGGGCCTGGTGGGCGTGCATCAGTTCGTGCGCATAGGGGAGATCGCGATCGTGGGGGCGCTCTCCGGGGTCCCGCAGGACGTCCCGCCGTACGTTACCGCCGTCGTGGCCCGCGCCCAGAAGGGGCAGTCTCTCTACGGGCTGAACATGATCGGCCTCAAGCGAAACAGGTTCACGGAGGAGGGAATCTCCGCTTTGAAAAAAGCCTACCGGATCCTGTTCCGTTCCGGGGCCCCGATGAAAGACGCGATGGCGAGGGTGGAGGCCGAGGTGGAGCTCCTCCCCGAGGTGAGGCGCCTCCTGGATTTCATACGGTCGAGCAAGCGCGGGGTTTTAAGGTAAACCGCCATGGCGGGGAGCGGCCGGCTCAAGGTCGGAGTCATCGGCGTCGGGTACCTGGGGCGCATTCACGCCCAGAAGATCGCATCGTTCCCGGACCACATGCTGGCGGGGGTGTGCGACTCCGACCCCGCCCGCGGGAAGGCCGTGGCGGATGAGTGCGGGACGGCATTTTTCGCGGACCGCAGGCTCCTCCTGAAGGAGGTGGACGCCGTATCCATCGCGGTGCCCACCACCGCGCACTATGGCGTGGCCATGGACGCGATGCGCGCGGGAGTCCATGTCCTCCTGGAAAAGCCGATAACGGCGAACGTGCGCGAGGCGCGCGCGCTGGTGAGGGAAGCGGCGAAACGGAAGCTGGTTTTCCAGATCGGCCACGTGGAGCGCTTCAACCCGGCGGTGCTGAAGGCGGCGGCGCTCCTCAAGGAGCCGCGTTTCATAGAGTGCCACCGCCTGGGCCCGTTCGGGGTGCGGGGCACGGACGTCGACGTGGTTCTCGACCTGATGATCCACGACCTCGACTTGATCCTTTCCTTCGTCCGCTCGCCCGTCCGCCGCATCCATGCGGTGGGAGTTCCTGTGCTGTCCCCCAACATCGACATCGCGAACGCGAGGATATCCTTCGCCAGCGGGTGCGTGGCGAACGTGACCGCGAGCAGGGTGTCCGCCCGCAAGCAGCGGAAGATCCGGATCTTCCAGGAGGATGCATACGTCTCGATGGATTTCGTCGAGCACACCATCCAGATCTTCCGGAAGACGTTCCCCGGGGGGGCCGGGGGGCCGCCGGAAATATCCGGCGAGCTCCTGGAGACCGGAAAGGGGGATTCGCTCAAGGACGAGATCCGCTCCTTCCTGGACTGCGTTCTTCACCATGCCCCGCCGAGGGTCTCCGGCGTCGAGGGGCTGGCCGCCCTGGAGACGGCCTTTCAGATCCTGCGCAGCATGAGGAGAAGTTGAGCCCTGGGCAGAAGACCCTGTTCATCATATGCGGCGAACCGTCGGGGGAGACGTACGCGGCGAGCGTCGCCCGGGCGTTCCGGCGGCGCTTCCCGCGGGTCCCGATGGAAGGGATCGGAAGCTCCAGGCTTGCCGCCGAGGGCGTCAGGCTGCTGCTGGACTACGGGGCGATCTCGGTGGTCGGGATCCTCGAGGTCGTCCGTCACCTTCCCGCGGTCGTCTCCGCCCTGCGCGCCGCGAAGCGGCGCATCGGCGGTCCCGACGTGGGGGCTCTCCTCCTCGTCGATTTCCCGGACTTCAATTTCCGGGTCGGCAGGGAGGGGCGAAAGAAGGGCGTCCCGGTGATCTACTACATCCCTCCCCAGTTGTGGGCGTGGAGAAGGGAGAGGGCCCGCGAGCTGGCAGGATTCACGAAAGGGGTCGTGGTTCCGTTTCCTTTCGAGGAGCCGATATTGAGGGAACACGGGGTCAACGTCCGGTTCGCCGGCCACCCGCTGCTGGACGAGCTGGCTCCGTACCTCGAAGCGCCTCCCGACCCTGCGCGGTTCGGCATTCCGCCCGGAAAGCGCGTCGTGGGGCTTCTGCCGGGAAGCCGGGCCGGCGAGGTCCGCGCCCACCTGCATGTCATGGCCGCCTCGGCGCGGCTGCTGGCGAAGAGGTTCCCCGACGTGCATTTCGCGGTTCCTTTGGCGTCGCCGGAGCTTAAGAACCAGGTCGAAGCGGTGCTGCGCGGAGGGGGGTTCCCGCATACCGTCGTGGATGACGAGCGCTTCGTCCTTTTCCGCGGGATGGAGGCCGCCGTCTCGGCATCGGGAACGGCGACGCTGGAGCTTGCGCTCCTGGGCGTACCGCACGTGGTCGTTTACCGCACGTCCGCGGTCACCTACTGGATCGGCAAGCGCCTGGCGAAGGTCTCGTCCATCGGGCTGCCGAACATAGTGGCGGCCGAGCCGTTCCTCCCCGAGCTGATCCAGGACGAGTGCAGGCCGGACCGGATCGCGCGGGAGCTGGGCCTCCTTTTGTCGAATGCGGACCGCAGGGACTTTCTGGCCGCCCGCTGCAGGTCGTTGCGGGACAAGCTGGCGGGGCCGGGGCCCTCGGAGGCGGTCGTCGACATGCTGGCCGAAGCGGCGGGGGGATCATGGGCATGACGATCTACAGGCGGATGCTGGACTACGTCCGCCCGTACACGGGGCGGCTGGCCATGGCGATGGTGTTCATGGTGCTCGTGTCCGCGTTCCACGGCTCGATCGCCTTCCTCGTGAAGCCGGCGCTGGACGACATCTTCATAAAGAAGGACGCGTCGCGGCTTGCGCTCATTCCCTTCCTCGTGCTGGTGGTCTATCTCCTCAAGGCCGTTTTCGAGTTCCTGCAGGGATACCTGATGGCCGGCGTCGGCCAGCGGGTGATCCGGGACATCCGGGAGCGCCTGTACCGGCACCTGCAGTCGCTCTCCCTGTCCTTCTACACTAAGCACCCGACGGGCGTGCTCATGTCCCGCGTGCTGAACGACGTGGCCCTGATGCAGGGGGCCGTCACCGAAGCCGTGACCGGCCTGATCAAGGACTTCTTCACGGGTATTTTCCTGATCGGGGTCATATTCTACCGGGACTGGCAGCTCGCCCTCATCGCCCTGGTCGCCTTTCCCCTGGCGTTCTGGCCGATCGCGAAATTCGGCAGGAAGATGCGCAGGACGAGCATAAAGACCCAGGAGGTGACGGGCGGGCTGACGTCGCACCTGCAGGAGACGATCAGCGGGGCCAAGCTGGTGAAGGCTTTCGGAGCGGAGGAGTACGAGGTGGACAGGTTCGCGGCGCGCAACGCCGA
>DATBLU010000062.1:0-2946 GCA_036555205.1 Candidatus Deferrimicrobiaceae bacterium | reverse complement strand
CTTGCGGCGCAGCGCCTCGATCGAGAAGAAAAGGATGTGCCCGCCGTCCAGGATCGGAATCGGAAGCAGGTTCAGGATCCCGAGGTTGACGCTCAGCAGGCCCAGGAAGTAGGCGAACGGGGACATGCCCTGCCTCGCCTGATCCCCCGCGAGCTGGGCGATCAGGATCGGGCCTCCGAGAGTATCGGACGGCAGAACGCGGGTCACGAGCTTTACCACCGTCATCACGGTCAGTTCGACCAGCTTCCCCGTCTCCTTACCGGCGCGCAGAAATGCCGCCACGGGGCCGAGTTTCCGGCGAACGATGTCCTGCCCGGCGACAATGCCGATCCTGGGTTCCAGGACCTTCTCCCCGAAGATGCTTTTCCCCTCGCGGATCTCGGCGGCCACCGTTACCGCAAGCTCGTTCCCGTCGCGGCGCACGGTCATGGAGAGCCCCTTGCCGGCTCCCTCCTGCCTGATCCGCGTGGCAAGCTCCTCCCAGGTCGATACCGCTTCGCCACCAATGCTGACGACGACATCCCCGCTTTTAAGGCCCGCCCGCGCCGCCGGCGAATCGGGCAGCACGTTGCCGATCTTGGGCGTCAGCGCGGGGACTCCCCCGAGGAATACGATCCAGAAGACCAGGACCGCGAAGAGGAGGTTGCCCAGCGGACCCGCCGCGACTACCGCCGTCTTGACGGCCAATGACTTATGGGAGAACGACCGTGACCTCTGGTCCTCCGGGACTTCGTCGCCGTCGCTCTCCCCGACCAGCTTCACGTAACCGCCGAGCGGTATCGCCGAAACCAGGTATTCGGTCTCCCCCCGCTTGACGCCGAACAGCTTCGGCCCGAACCCGAAGGAAAATTTCGTGACCCCGACGCCGAGCCTTCGCGCGACTATGAAGTGGCCGAACTCATGGACGAAGATCAGGACTCCCAGGACGACGATGAAGGCGACGGGGGTCGTCAGGTAATTCTGCGCGGACGAGAATAATTCCATCAGCTTGACAGGCTCCTTTTCCCGGATATAAGCAGGCCGGCCTTCTCCCGCGCCTTCGCATCGGCGCGAAGGACGTCGGCCAAGGTCACGGGACGGGTTTCGCGCCGCCATCCTTCCATCAGCGAGCCCACCACCTCCGCGATCTCGGTGAAACGTATCCTTCCCGAAAGAAACGCGTCGACCGCGACCTCGTTCCCTGCCGACAGGACCGCGGGGGCGGTGCCGCCGGCCTCCGCGGCCGCGTAGGCCAGCCCCAGGGCGGGAAACCGTTTCCGGTCCGGCTCTTCGAAGGTCCACCCGTCCATTCGATGCGGCTTGAACCGGGGCAGTTCCATCGGGAGGCGCTCCGGATAGGATAGCGCGTATCCGATGGGAATCCGCATGTCCGGGGCCCCGAGCTGCGCTATCATGCTGCCGTCCCGGTATTCCACGATCGAGTGAACCACCGACTGGGGATGGACGAGCACGTCTATTTTCGAGGGGGGGAGGCCGAAAAGCCAGGTCGCCTCGATCACCTCCAGCCCCTTGTTCATGAGCGTCGCGGAATCGACCGTGATTTTCGCCCCCATCCGCCAGGTCGGATGCCCGAGCGCCTCGGAGACCGTCGCGCGCCGCATCCGGCCGAGCGTGTGGTTCCTGAACGGGCCCCCGGAGGCGGTAAGGATGATCCGGACGATGTCCTCACGTCGATGGCCGCACGCCGCCTGGAACACGGCGGAGTGCTCGCTGTCCACCGGCATTATCTCGGCGCCTCCCGCCTTCGCCGCCTTGACGATGAACTTGCCCGCCATGACGAGCAGTTCCTTGTTGGCCAGCGCTATCCGCTTGCCGAGCGCCGCAGCCGCGATCACCGGCCGGATCGAGGCCACCCCCGACGCGGCGGCCAGCACGATTCCCGCCGCGTCCGCGCAAACAGCCTCCGTCATGCCCTTCTCGCCGAACGCCACGCGGGTTCCCCGGGGAATGCGGCCAAGCTGCGCCGCGAACCGCTCGTCCTTCAGGCAGACGATCGCCGGGCGGAACCGCCTCGCCTGATCTCCGAGCCTTTTTGCGTTCTTCCCCGCGCACAGCGCCGTCGCCCGGAACTTCCCGGGGAAACGCGCTATCACGTCGAGCGCGCTGCGGCCCACCGATCCGGTGGACCCCAGAACGGCCACTCCCATCGAGGCGCCCACCTTATATTCCCCCGCCCTGGAGGGATAGGATGGCGATCAGGTGCAGCGCCGGCCCCGCGGCGATTATGCCGTCGGCGCGGTCAAGCATCCCGCCGTGCCCGGGAAGGAGATTCCCGCTGTCCTTCACGCCTGCAGCCCGCTTGAGCATCGACTCGAACAGGTCTCCCGCCTGCCCCACCGCGCCCAGGATCGCCGCCGAGCCCAGTACATACAGGACGCCGACGCCGGGAAGAAAAGCCGCCGCGTAAGCCAAACCGCAGAGCATGCTGGCTAGAAGCCCTCCGACCGCCCCCTCCACCGTCTTGTTCGGGGACACCATGGGCGAGAGCGGCCGCTTCCCGATCGCGCGCCCTACGAAATAGGCGAACGTGTCGCCGGCGGCTACCGCCGCGATCCCGAGGAGCACCCAATGCTCGCCCCCGGGCAGCAGGATGGTCCGCGGATACGCCGACAGGAACCCTCCAATATACACCACTCCCAGCGCGGAGATTGCGGCGGAACGGACACGCTCCTCGGACGTCCCGGCGGCGGAAAGGAAGCGGAACGAAGACAGGGCGACGCACAGGAGAAGAGCCGGGACCGCCGCCGGAAGCGGGAGCAGGGCGGCCGAGGCGCATGCGAGGACGGTCGCGGCCACCCCCGCCCGCCGGTCCCCGCGGGACGGGAAAAACATGCGGAAATACTCGACGGCGCACAGCAGGGCGGCGAACAGGGCAAGCGCGGCGAAGGGCCACCCCTTCCCGTACAGGATCGTGCATACGAGCATCGGCAGGATGACGGCGGCTGT
>DATBLU010000061.1:0-21532 GCA_036555205.1 Candidatus Deferrimicrobiaceae bacterium | reverse complement strand
GAATTCGACGAACGCCGCCTCGATCGCATGGGCTACGTTTACGACCTTGCCCTTGTAGATGTTCCCCTTGAACTGCTTTCTGCACTGGTTTTCGACCTCGAAATAGTCGAGGTTGCCGTCGCTTACGAAAGCCACCCTTATCTCCTCGCGGTGGATCCCGTCGATTAGCATCACCCTCCGCGGACCTTTGCCGGGAGCCCCCGTGATTTCCTCCTCCGCCTCTTCCTCTTCCTCGATCTCCTCCCCCTCCAAGTAAAGCGCTCCCGTCTCGGCCGGCTCCTCGGATGAGGTCCCTTCGGCGCCGCCTTCGAACTCCGCCTGCGCCGCGGCTCCTTCGGAAGCGGCTTCCCCCGCGGGAGCCTGGGCCGCCCCCTTCCCCCGACGCCGGCCCCGGCGGCGGCTGCGCCGCCTCCCCTTCTTCTGTTCGCCCCCGGGTTCCCCTGCCCGTGCGGGCTCCTGGCCTGGCGGGACGCCGGAAGGCTCCCCCCCGGGTGCTCCCGCCGTTACTTCTTCCGGGATCGGCCCGGCCTCGGCGGCCGCGCCCCCCGCATCTTCTCCCGCCTCGTTCGGGACGGCGGCGAAAGACGGCGCCTCCTGCTGCGACGCCGGCTCGACCGGCGGCCGGTCCTGCAATCCCGCCTGTGCCGCCTTGCCTCCCCGCCGCCGGGGACGGCGCCTGCGCCCCTTGGGCGCGGCCGTCGCGCCTTCGACGGATTCGGCCACTTCCTGGATTTCCGGCGGCGTCATCGCCTCATGCGGAGCGGATGGCGCCTGGCTCATTTCATCGCCCTGACCGGCTGCCTCCCCTTCCGGCGCCGGCGCGCCGGTTGATTCCCCGCCGCCCTCGAGGGGTGCGCCCTGCGGCTCGGCGGGGGGCGCCGTCCCGGCCGCCTCTGCGTCGTTGCGCCGCGGGCGGCGTCTCCAGTACCTGCGCCTTCCTTTACCTTCCGTCATCGATTCCCTCCCGAAAATTTCGAATCCAGGAACCTCGGCAGGATCCCCGGAAGCTCGCACACGTCGCCTACCACTGCGTGGGCGGGAGAGGAATCTTCCCTGCCCCCCACCCAGACGGTGAACATGCCCAGCTCCCGGGCCGGAATCAGGTTCTCGCGGATGTCTTCGCAGAAAAGCGAAGCGTCCGCGCATGCTCCGGTCGCCTGCAGAAGCTTGGCGTACGGGTATGGCGACGGCTTGGCGATGTACTCCATGAATTCGATCCCGAATATTCCCTCCATCAGGTCCGATACGCCCAACGCGTCGAGAACGCGCCTGGCGTACGACTCGGAGCCGTTGGTGAAGACGACTCTCCTCCCCGGAAGGCCGGAAAGCATGTCGCGCAGATCCGGACGCGGGGGGACAATCTCGGGTATCGGCACGTCGTGGACGTATTCCAGGTAATCCCCCGGCGGCACGCCGTGGTGGCGCATGAGGCCTCTCAAGGTCGTGCCGTACTCCCGGAGAAATTCCTTGCGCACGCGCCGGGCGACATCCGGGTCCACGCCCAGCCTGTCCTGGACGTACCGCTCGATCCTGGCGTCCACGATGCGCCAGAGGCTGACCGTAGGCGGATAAAGCGTGTTGTCCAGGTCGAAAATGAAAAGCGGCTCGGCCGGCATCGTCACTCCCCTCCCACCGCGATCCCCGATACCGCAAGCGACGGGGACCCCACGTTGCCGAACCACCGGAAGTCGGAACCGACCTCCTGAACATCCCCAAGGAGCGTGAGAACGTTTCCGGACACGGCGAAGCCGCGGACCGGTTCCCTCTCTTCGCCGCCCTCGAAGCGTATCCCCGCCGCGCCCACCGAGAAGTCCCCCGAGATCGGATCGGCCGTATGGATTCCCAAAAACTCGGTCAGAAGGATCCCGGACCCCGCCTGCCGGACCATTTCGGACGGCGTCTTTTCTCCGGCCGAGATCAGCAGATTGGAGATCCCGACGGTCGGCGTCGCCTTGGGGCCGGGGCGCCGGCAGCTGGCCGTAGTGCCCGTCCCGAGCCTTCTCCCCCAGAATGCGTCCGCCAGGTATCCCTTAAGCCCCCCTGCCTCCACCAGGACGTTCCGGCGGCAAGGCGTCCCCTCGCCGTCGAACGCCTGCGCCCCGCTTCCCTGCGCGTCCAGCGGATCGTCGGAAATATGGACTTTCGGAGAGGCGATCGCCTGTCCTTTCTTTCCCGCTAGCATCGACTTTCCCTTGGCCACCTGTGAGGCGAGGAAGGAAGGGATGAGCACCTCGAGCAGTTCCGCCGCGGCGGCGTTCTCGAGGACGGCGGCGTAGCGGCCGGACGGAAGGCGGCGGGCCCCGAGCATCCGCACCGCGCGCAGCCCGGCCTCGCCCGCCACATCCTCGGCAGAAAGATCGGCGAGCCGCCTTGCGAAACCCAGTCCGAAACCGGTCTGCCCTTCGTCCCCCTGCTCGGCCACCGACTCCACGCTCGCGATATATTGCGACGAGCGCCAGGCGCCCTCTCCGCCCGCCGAATTGCGGAACCTGACCTCGGTGACGGCCTCCCTGAGCGAAGCGGCGCGTACCCGCTTCATCCTCGGGTCGAAGGCCAGGGTCCTTCGCTCCAGATCGGCGGCGAACTCCGCTTTCTCTGCGTCCCCGACCTTCTCCCACGCAGGGTCGTACAGCGCCGGCTCGGGGAATCTCCCGCCCGTGTCGGGAAGCCCGTAGGCGTCATCCGGGTCCGAGGCGTCGGCGCAGAACATTGCCGCCTCTACCATGCGGGCGACCTCGTCCGCGCTTTCGCTGAAACCGTAGGAAAAACCCATCCGGCCGTTCCGGAAAATCCTGACTCCCGCGGACAGGGCATCGGCGAAGGATATGGAGTCGATCCCCCCTCCGCGGGCGTCGTACCTGCGCGAACGCTCGCGGACCAGGTAGAGCTCGGCCTGCCCCCCGCCGCGCAGCGCAACTTCCCGCTCGACGAGGCCGAAGAGGGCCTCAAGCATTCCGCGCACCCGAGAAATCGGCCACCAGGGCGACTTCGTCGCAGTCGGGGAACTTGGAGCACTTGAGGCAGTCCGACCAGATCTTGTGCGGAAGCTCGGCCTTGTCCACCTGCTTGAACCCCAGCTTCTCGAAGAACAGGGGCTTGTAGGTGAGGGCGAAAATCCGCGTGATGCCCAGCACGATCGCCTCGGAAATGCACGCCTCGACAAGCTGCGTGCCCACGCCGCGGCGCATCCGGTCGTCGCGCACGGCGAGCGAGCGGACCTCGGCCAGGTCCTCCCACATGAGGTGGACCGCCGCGGACCCGATCACCTCGCCGTCCTCCACGAACACGAAGTAGTCGCGGAGGTTCTCGTAGATCTCGCTGAGAGATCTGGGCAGCATGTCCCCCTTGCGGGCGTACTCGGCGATCAGCTTCTGGATCGCCTTTACGTCGCCCATCCTGGCCTTCCTTATCATTCCCCCGCCGCCCTCTCGATAAGCTCCCTGGCGTGCGCGCGCGCCTCCCCCGTGACCTCCGAACCCGAGATCATGCGCGCAAGCTCCATTATCCTATCCTGTTTCGCAAGCTGTTTCACGCTGGTGGTTGCGGACCCCTTCACGGAAACCTTGCTTACCAGTAGGTGGCTTTCCGCAAAGGCCGCCACCTGCGGAAGGTGCGTCACGCAGATCACCTGCGCGGCCCCCGCAAGGTCCTTGAGGCGCGCCCCCACGCGTTCCGCCACCCTGCCGCCGATCCCGGTGTCGATCTCGTCGAAGACCATCGTCTTGCCGCCCTGCCCCCGGGACGAGGCGTTCCTGAGGGCCAGCATCACGCGCGAGAGTTCCCCGCCCGACGCCGTCTGCGAAAGCGGACGCAGGTCCTGCCCGGGGTTGGCGCTGAACATGAGCTCGGCCTCGTCCAACCCCGACGCGGAAAGGTGCGCCGGCTCCGGGTTGCGGGACGAGATCTCCGCGCGGAACCTTGCGCCGGGAAGGGCGACGCGCGCAAGCTCCTTCTCGACGGCGGCTCCCATCTTTTTCGCCCCCGCCTTCCTCCCGATGCTCAACGCCGTTGCGGCGGCCAGGCACGCCTGTTCCTCCGCGGCAAGCGCGGCGCGCGCGGCGCGCTCTTCCTCGAGGGCCGCGTCGAGCGCGCCCCGTTCCGCGCGAAGTCCGTCCAGGTGGGCGATCAGCTCCGGGACCTCCTTGGAGTACTTGCGTTTAAGGCGCCGAATCTCGGTCAGGCGCTCCTCGATCCGCTCGCGGCGGTCGGCGTCGAGCGTGACCCTCTCCGCCCTGGAGACAATATCGCGCGCCAGGTCCGATATCTCGCTCTGGAGCCCCCTTATGCGATCGCACGTCTCCGCCAGCCGCGGATCGGCGGAGGCGGCCTCGCGCATCCTGGCAGCCGCGAACGAGAGCGACGACGACGCCGAATGCTCCGCCGAGGACAGTGCGCCCTCGGCGTCCCGAAGCGCCGCCTGGACCTTCGAAACGCTCCGGATGGACGCGTGGGCGGCCGCCAGCTCCTCCTCCTCGCCGGGGACGAGGGCTGCACGATCGAGCTCGGAGATCTGGAAATCCAGCGATTCCATCCGTCCGCGCGCGCTCTCGCCGCGCAAGGAGGCTTCCTCGGCCTGCCGCCTCAGTGCGGACACCCGCCGGAACAGCCGACGGACTTCCCTCGCCTGGATTGCGGTCCCGGAGAACTCGTCGATCGACGCCAGGGCCGCCGGCTTCGAAAGAAGAAAGGGAACCCCGTGCTGGCTCACCATCTCGACGAGCGCCGGGGCCAGTTCCGTCAGCGCGGACTGCGCGACCGCCCGGCCGTTGAAGTACGCGCGGCTTCTCCCCGAGGCCGGGATGACCCTGCGAAGCACGAGCTCCTCCTCCCAGGGGAAGCCCGCCTCGTCCAGCGCCTCCCTCAAGTCCTCCCTGCGTGACAGGTCGAAGAGCGCCGAAACCTCCGCCTCCGGCTCGCCGCTGCGCACCGCCACCGGGTCCGCCTTCTCGCCGAGCGCAAGGCGGACCGCCTCCACGAGGATCGACTTGCCGGCCCCGGTCTCGCCCGTTACGACGTTCAGGCCCGATGCGAAGGATACGCGGACGTCTTCGAATATGGCGAGGTTTCGGACGGACAGCTCGATCAGCATCGCAGGTACGGAATCACCGCTCTCCCCACTTGAGCTTGGTGCGCAGCACGGTGAAGTAGTCCTTCGAGGGGGAGCGGAAGAACCTTAAAGGGGCCTCGGCCTTCTTGACCTCTATCACGTCCCCCTCGCGGAGCCCGAAGCCCACCTGGCCGTCCAGCGTCAGGAACACGTCTGTCTCGCGGGAGCGCAGTTCCGCGCGGACCACGACATCGTCCGGTATGACGAGCGGCCTGTTGGTGAGTGTATGCGGGCAAATGGGGGTGATCAGGATCGTGCGAAGCATCGGGTAGACTATCGGGCCCTGCGCCGACAGGGAGTATCCGGTCGAGCCCGTTGGCGTCGATATTATGAGGCCGTCCGCCTTGAAGGTGGAAAGGTACATCTCCCCCACGGTCGTCTCGATGTCGATGATCTTCGCGAGCGCCCCCTTGTTGATGACCACGTCGTTCAGGACGGTATAGTTGGCGACGCGTTCCCCCATCCGGTGGACGTGCGCGACCAGCATCATGCGCTCGTCGTAGTCGAAGTCGTAGGTGAAGATCTTCTCCAGGACGGGGTACAGCTCGTCGAGCGTGATAGCGGTGAGAAAGCCGAGCGCCCCGAGGTTTACTCCCAGGATCGGCTTTCCCGAAGTCCCCACAACCCTCGCGGCGGACAACAGAGTCCCGTCCCCGCCAAGCACGATGAGGAAGTCGCATTTTTCCGGCATCTTGGAGCGGACCACCGCGTCGCCGCGGCGGGCGATGGCGGCCGTCTCCCGATCGAGGACTACACCCCGGCCGCGGGCGGTGAGCCAGTCGCAAAGGTCGGAAACGATCTTTGCAGCACGGGGGTCGGTGTGCTTGGCGATGATCCCGGCGCACTTCATCTGGGATTAGGATAATATATCGGAAGGAAAAGAGAAAGCCCATGTCCGAGCCGCGGCAGCCATTTCAGCTCTTTCCGGACGCGCAGCCTCCGCGCGCGCCTCTGGCCGACCGGATGCGCCCTCTTGCGCTCTCCGAATTCGTCGGACAGGAGGATATCCTGGGGGAGGGCAAGTTCCTTTCCTCGGTTCTTTCCGCCCGCCCCCTCCCCTCGCTCATCTTCTGGGGGCCGCCCGGATCGGGGAAGACGACGCTTGCACGCATAATCGCCCGGGAGACCAAGGCCATATTCCTTCCGTACTCGGCCGTCCTGTCCGGGATAAAGGAAATCAAGGACGCGCTCTCGGAGCTTAAAAGGACCGGCAGGCCGGATGAGCGTCCGGCGATTCTCTTCATAGACGAAATCCACCGGTTCAACAAGGCCCAGCAGGATGCGCTTCTCCCCTTCGTGGAAGACGGCACCGTCACACTGTTCGGAACCACGACGGAGAATCCTTCCTTCGAGATACGCAATGCGCTCCTTTCCCGTTGCCGCGTTCTCGTTCTCACACCTCTTACGCCGGCCCAGGTGGAGACCATCGCTCGGCGGGCAATGACCGACGCGGAGAGGGGGCTGGGGAAAAACGAGTCGTTCCTCGCTCCCGACGCCCTGCGGCACATCGTGGAGATTTCGGACGGGGACGCCCGGGTCGCCCTGAACGCGCTCGAGGCGGCAGCGGCGATCGCATCGCATCGGAACCTGGAGCAGGTCGACGTGAACGTGGCGGAGGAAGCGCTCCGGCGCAAGGCGCTGCTCTACGACAAGGACGGCGAGGAGCACTACAACCTCATCTCGGCGTTCCACAAGAGCCTGCGGGGATCCGATCCCGACGCCGCCCTGTATTGGCTGGCGCGGATGCTCGAGGGCGGCGAGGACCCCTTGTACGTCGCCCGCCGGATGATCCGGTTCGCGTCGGAGGACATCGGAAACGCGGCCCCGGGGGCGCTCCAGATCACGCTTGCGGCGGCGGAGGCGTACCGCACGCTGGGAAGCCCCGAGGGCGAGCTGGCCCTGGCGCAGGCCGTCGTCTATCTTGCGACCGCGCCGAAGAGCAACCGGGTCTACACGGCGTTCGGCCGCGCGATGAGGGACGTGAAGGCCGGGGGAAGCCACCCGGTCCCGCTGCACCTTCGCAACGCCCCCACGCAGCTGATGAAGGAATTGGGTTACGGCGAGAAATACAAGTACCCGCACGACTTCGCCGACGCCTTCGTCCCGGACAACTACTTTCCCGAGACGCTCGGGAAGCGCAGCTATTACGAGCCCTCCGAGGCGGGATACGAGAAGACCATCTCGGAACGCCTCAAGGCGTGGTGGGGGCTCGTCCGGAAGAAGTGAAGGGGGGTTTAAAAATAACTTTAGCTGGGGGACGTTCTTTAACTTTCCAGGGAAATTTTTCGGGGAAAGTTAAAGAACGTCCCCGAACTTCAGCTAAAGTTATTTTTGAAATATTCTCTCGATCATGCCCTTCACTTCTCCCGGACGAGCGTCGCCTCGATCCGCAGCAGGGAATTCGAAACGTACAGGTCCCGGCGGTGCGTCTCGAAGCCGGCGAGCCGGAGTTCCAGCGTGTGGGCTCCGCCGGCCACCTTGAGGTATCGCTCCTCGGTGAACTCGGACGCCTTTCCCTGCACGACGCCGTCCAGCACGACCTCCGCGTCCGGAGGGTTTACGGCGAATATCAGTCCCCCCTCGTTGCCCACGCCGTAGATCTGCCCCTTCGGATAGCAGCCGGCAAGCATGACGACCGCAAGCAGGCAGAACACGGGCAGCAGGATCCTTCTCATGGCGCGCCTCCTATCTGGCAAGCCTCACGATGTCGTTGACGGCGAACCCTTCGCCGCGCACCTTGCGGCACACCGCCGCGTCCTCCCCGAAGAATCCGGTCACCGCGATCTCACCCTTCTCCCTGCCGGGCTTGCGGCCGAGGGACACCTTCGTGTCCGGATCGATCACTTCGCGCCCCTCCCCGAACACGGCGAGGCGATCGCCGACCGCCAGTCCGGTTTTGCGCCCCGCGTTTACGGTTATCTCGTCAGCGTCCACGGCCGCGACTTTCCCGCTCCATTCCATCGCCCCCATCCTCTGGACGAGGTTGTCGATGAACTTCGAGATCGCGGCGCGCAGCGCTTTTCCCTCCATCGTCTCGTCGTACCCCTTGGCTCCGCCCACGCCCAGCACCTGGGTCGAGCTCTCCTCGTACACCCCGTTCCCGCTGTCGGCGTAGACGACCTGGCCTGTCGTCGCGTCGATGAGCCTGACGTCGACCGTCGCCTCGGCCGTCTGCGTCTTGCTCGCCCCGACGAGGTATGTGGCGGACTTCTGCTTGACGCCGAACTGGGAAACGGCGCCGGTGACTATGGCATTCAATCCGAGAACCTCCCCGGTCGCGGGGCCGGTCCCCGCCTTGATCGTGCCGGACTTGGCGAGGTCCTGCTCGTCCAGGATAAGGTCCATGTCGCCGCCGCGCGACACGAGTATGAACATCCCTGACTTGGAAAGCTCCGTTATCAGTATGTCCTGGACGGCTCCGCCCAGCCTGCCGCGTCCGTAAGCGCTCTTGTCCTGGAACCTGATCACCGCGATCCGTTTTTTAGGCCCTTTCGAGACTATCGTCCCCGGCGCGGCGTCGGCGCGCCGAAGCGATGCGGCGGGCGTAGAGGCCGTGTCCGACGGCCCTGTGATCGGGGGCGACGTTGCGCATCCGGCGACAGACAAGGCTGCCGCCGACGAAAGCAGAACCGCAAGGATTCTCCTCATTTGGTCCCTCCTGCTTCTTCGCCGGTTGCGCTCGCTTTGCCTGGCAAGTCCGCGGGCGGGAATGCACAGCCCGGAAGGTCCGTTCTTGCGGCATTATCAAGCGCGCCCGCCGTCAATTTCATGGCGATGTTCCGTCCGGCGGCCTTGCCGTACGGCGTCATCGGGTTCATCAGAAGATTCAGGATGGCATGCCCGACGATCTGGCCGCCGATGTCCCCGCCCCCGCCTTGCGGCACCCGCGTCTGGAACTGCCGGTCGCCCCCCTCCCACGCCAGGGAGCCGTCGGCCCGATAGAGCTTGAACCCGGCGACGACCGATACGGCGTTGTAGAGCCCGGTCGTCGTCTTGTTCCACTCCTGGACTTCCCCGTAGAACACGCCCTCTACTCCCAGCGCCCTGCAGACCTCTTCCGGCGTGGTCGCGTTAAGCTGCCCGCCGTAGCTCACCCCGAGGCTCTCGCGAAGCAGGAGGTCGCTCTCCGGAACCGGCATCACGTTCCACCCCTGGCGCGCTAGCTGGTCCACGAACGCGCCTCGGATGATTTCGGATGCATCGAGGTCGTTGCTCCGGTTTTCCATGGGCGCAACCGCGACTTTCGGTCCCGCCGGCGGCGGGGGCGGGCCCGTTTCGCGGACTGCGCCCTTCCCGCCCGCGCATCCCCCCGAAAGAAGGAGAAATACGAGGGGATACATCATGGACATATGCGGACGCAGGCTGTTACCTCCAGTGGATGCACGCGACCGGGCAAAGGTCCATGGCTTCCTGGATCGTCTGCTCGGTGTCCCCGGCCGGATCGAACACCTCGGCCTTCATGTCGTCGTCGAACCGGAACACTTCGGGGACGGTTTCCACGCAGACGCCGCAGCTTATGCATTCGTCCTTGACCACGTAAGGAATCCTGGCCATCCGCCGCCTCCGTTGCAGCCACGTGTGAAAGTCCCGATACGTGAAAGTATACGACGATCGGAGGAAAATCTCTCCCGCGAACCCGCCGCGCCCCGGAGGACATCGAAAATACATGGGTCTTGAATTGGCAAGGGACGATGCCGGCGAATCCGCGGCGATGGGGAAGCGCATATCCGCGGATCCGGTGAAGGCCGAATACGACGTCATAGTGGTGGGAGGCGGCCCTGCCGGTCTTGCTGCGGCTTCGTACTGCGGCCGGAAATTCCTGCGCACGGCGATCTTCGAGGGGGACTGCTGGGGAGGGATCCTTACCCGCTGGTGCCCGGACAAGCGCATCGACAATTACCCCGGTACCCGCCCCGGAATCCGGGCCGATGAGCTCGCGCAATCCCTGGTCGACTTCGCCGCGCGCTCGGACGTGGACCTGGTGGATAGGAGGGTCGAGGAAATATTCCCCGACGGAGGGGTCCGCGCGGGCGACGACCGGTACAGCGGCAAGGTCATCATCCTGGCCAACGGCAGCACCGCCGCGGAGGCGGGCATCCCCCGCGAAACGGAGCTTTCCGGCCGAGGCGGCGGATTGTTCTACAGGATACCCGACCCTTACATGTTCCGGGGGAAGCGCGTTGTCGTCGTCGGAGGGGGGGACACCGCCCTGTCGCACGTGCAGCGGCTCCGGGGCATCGCCTCCCGCATAACGCTGGTGCACCGGCATGAGGCGCTGCGGTCCGAATACGAGGCGACCGGCGAGCTCAAGGACGACGGGGTCGAGGTCAATCTGCTGACCGCCGTGGAGACGATCCTGGGCGCGGAGCGCGTCGAAGGCGTCCGCCTCAAGGACCTGGCTACCGGCGAGTCGCGCGACCTTCCCGCCGACGCCGTAGTGATGGCCGTCGGGGTCAGGCCCAATTTCGTGCTCTTCAGGGACTTGGGCGTCTCGCTGGGTCCCGGGGGACAGATCGTCACCGATCCGTGGCAGAGGACCAGCCTGCCGCGGTTCTACGCGGTCGGGGACGTCTCCTCCCCGCTGAAGATGATCGTCACCGCGGTGGCGCAGGCCGCCACCGCGGCGCACCAGGCGTACGTGGAAATCCGTTCTCCTTACTGGGGATGACAGGGCACAGGCGGATGGCGTCAGGCCGGGAGCAGAATTCCCGCTTCCGGATTTTCCGCAAGGTAGGCGACGAAGACGTCGACGCACTGCGGGTCGAACTGTTCTCCCTTGCAGCGGATCAGTTCCTCGACGGCGTCCTGCCTGGTCCGGGTGGGCTTGTACGCCCGGGCGGAGATCATGGCGTCGAAGGAGTCGGCGACCGAGAGGATGCGCGCGGCCAGCGGGATATCCTCCCCTTTAAGACCGTCCGGGTACCCTTTGCCGTCGAACCGCTCGTGGTGGTGCCGGACTATGGGGCAGAGGCGCGCAAGCGATCCTACCGGCTTGAGGATGTTTTCCCCGCCGATCGGATGGCCGATCACGAACGATACGCCGTCCGGGGGGAGCGCGCCCTTGTTGTGCAGGATGTGGTCGGGCATCCCGATCTTTCCTATGTCGTGGAGAAGCGCCGCGGATTCCAGGTCCTTGACGTACCAATCGGGCTGGTTCAACCTCCGCGCGATCTCCACGGAGAACTCCGTCACGCGCTTGGAGTGCCCCCGCGTGTACTTGTCGCGCGCCTCGACGGCCGTCGCCAGGGCGGCGACCGTCTCCACGTAAGTCTTCTCCATCCGGCGCTTCAGATCCGCATTCTCGACCGCGACCGCCACCTGCGCCGACAGGTTCTGGATCATCAGCAGGTCTTCCCCGGTGATCTCCTTCTGCCCCTCCCTGAGCCCGATGCTTATGACGCCCCGGGTCTTTCCGGCGCTGCCCATCGGGACGTGGATCGCCCATCGCATGCTTTTTTCGAGTTCCGTGAGGCCCCCGGGCTTCCCCCACGGCATCGACTCGGATGTAGTCACCGTCTGCCCGTTGGAGGCAACCCATCCGACGACCCCCTGGCCCACGGGTATCGCCGTCGACTTCATCTCATCGCTGATCCCCGACGCGACGCGGACCCTCAAAACCTTGCTGTCCGGTGACAGGAGGAAGATCGCCCCCACGTCGAGGCCGGTCAGGGAGAGCAGGGTGTTCAGGAACACATTGAACATGTCGGTCATGTCGTGGGGCTGGCCGGTGCTGGCGCAGACCTGCGAAAGCAGGGTCTGCATCTGCTGCTTGGAAGACTGGAGGCTGTCGACCGTCTGCTGGAGCCGGCTAGTGATCCGGTTGAAGTTCTTCGCGAGATCGCTGATCTCCGACGCCGTGTCCGTGTTAAGGCGGCGGGTGATGTCCCCCTCCGCGATAGCCGCCGCGTCCCTTGCGGTCCGAAGGAGGGCGTGGACGACGGACTGGGTGACGAAAAAGCCGGCCGCGCCGAGAAGGACCACGAATGCCACCAACGCAATAATCTGGGTCGAGTCCGTTATTCCGTCAGCCGCGTATTCGGTGAACAGGTAGACCGCGATGAGAAGTGGAATGACGAACATCGCCGAGAACGCGACGATGAACTTCCTGGCCAGGGTTTCGGTCCTGCGGCCGATATTGGCCTTGCGGCTCGATTTGGGGTCAGCTTCCGGCAATGCGCGTTATCCTTTTCGGGTGAAACGGCCTCCGTTCACACGCTTCCCCGCCTGCCGTTCACTATAATGGGTATCGGACGGCTTGTGGAAAAACTTTAGGGGGGAACGCTCCGGCCGGGGACGGGATTGAACCGGAGTCATGGCTGGGAGGGAAGGGGTCGAACCTTCATTAGAGGCTCCAAAGGCCCCTGTCCTGCCGTTAGACGACCTCCCAGCGCCAGCCGTCCGCTGAATCGCCGGCGGATGGCACCGGTGAATCTTAACGGGCCGCGGCTACGCCGTCAAGTTTGCGCATCTCCCGCTCGTACTCCGAGAGGACGGCGTTCTCTATCCTGTCGCGCGTCTCGTTGTTCAACGGGTGGGCGGTGTCCCTGTAGGTGCCGTCCTTTTTCTTCTTGCTGGGCATGGCAACGAACAGCCCGCTGTTGCCGTCGATGATCTTCAGGTCGCGCACCACGAAGCAGCTGTCGAAAATGATCGTCGCGTACCCCTTGAGCTTCTCGTTGTCGGACACGGGATAAACCTTGACCTCTGTGATTTCCATCTCCCCCCTCCTTCCCCTTCCTCAGATGTTTCGGGCCGTGAATATGCTTCGCCCGCCCGCACTCGAAAGCATCCCCCGCGCGTTGCGCGCCGCTTCCGCCGTTTCGAACAACCCGAATACCGCGGAGCCGCTGCCGGACAGCCCCGCCGCCCTGGCCCCGGCCGACAACAGCTCCTCCTTGATCGCTCCGATCTCCGGCCGTGAGCGCCCCCACGCCGCTTCGAAGTCATTGGCGACTGCGGGGACCAGGTCGTCCCAGGTCCGGAATGCCGGCACCGCCTCCCCTGCCGGGGGGCCGCTCGTTCCACGCCGCAAGGCCGCGTACCCTTCCCCGGTGGAAAGCCCGAACGGCGGTTTGACTATAAGCGCGTGGAACGGTACCCGCCATTCGACCGGCGTCAGGCGCTCACCGATGCCTTCCGCCAGCGCCGGCGCTCCCATCGTGAAGAACGGGACGTCCGCACCCACCCGTGCCGCCATCCCGAGCAGCGTTTCCCTGTCCGGCGCCCGCCCCGTCAGGGCAATAAGTCCCTTGAAGGTCGAAGCGGCGTCCGAGCTGCCGCCGCCCAGGCCCGCCTCGGCCGGAATCCGCTTTTTTATCAGTACCCGGACCCCCTTGGGCGCTCCGGCCCATTCCATGAACACCGCGGCTGCCCGATGGCACGTATTGGTTTCGTCGATCGGGACTCCGGGGGCATCCGTCTCCACCCGTATCCCCGCGTCCGTCTCCTCCACAACGACCTCGTCATGGAGAGAAACCGGGACCATTACAGACTTTATGTAGTGGTAGCCATCCGGGCGCTTTCCGAATACCTTAAGGGATATGTTGAGCTTGGCCGGTGCCAGAAAGGAAAATCCAACGGATGCGTTCACACGGTGTCCGTATCAAACGTTGTTTTTATCGCACCATACGCTCCTTGCCTTGGATTGTCAAGGGATGCGGAAAAGATTGCGGCTTGCGGGGGGGGAGTGGCTAAAATCCTTTTTAGGCGCCTGCTGGTTGCAGCGACCGGCTCCGCCCCGGCAACCAGCCTCTTTCAACCCTGCTTTCTGAACAGGAATCCCGATCCCGGATCCGCTTCGACCTGGATGTTGTCGCCCTCGCGGAATTCGCCCTGCAGGATTTTCACCGCAAGGGGATCCTGGATGTGCTTCTGGATGGCCCGCCTCAGTGGCCTTGCCCCGTACGCCGGGTCGTAGCCTATTTCAGCGAGCCGTTCACCGGCTTTCCTCGTCAGGGTGACGGTCAGTTTCCGGTCCTCAAGCCGCGTGTTCACCTCCCGGACCATCAGCTCGACGATTGCGGCAAGCTCCGCCTTCCCCAGCGCATGGAAAAGTATTATTTCATCGAGGCGGTTCAGGAATTCGGGCCGGAACTCCCGGCGCAGCTCCTCCATCACGCGCTTGCGGATCGCCTCGTCGCCCTTCCCGGCCATCTCGTGGATCCATTGCGACCCTATGTTGGAAGTAAGGACGATCACCGCGTTCCGGAAGTCGACCGTGCGCCCCTTCCCGTCGGTCAGCCGTCCGTCCTCGAGTATCTGCAGGAGTATGTTGAATACGTCGGGGTGGGCCTTCTCCACTTCGTCGAAAAGGACCACCGTGTAGGGCTTGCGGCGGACCGCCTCGGTCAGCGCCCCTCCTTCCTCGTAGCCCACGTATCCCGGTGGTGCGCCGATCATCCGGGCAACCGAGTGCTTCTCCATGTACTCGGACATGTCGAGCCTGGCCATCGAGGATTCGTCGTCGAACAGGAACTGCGCCAGCGCCCGTGCCAGCTCCGTCTTTCCGACCCCCGTGGGTCCCAGGAACAGGAACGATCCGATCGGGCGGCGCGGGTCCTTCAAACCGGACTTCGCCCGCCGGACGGCGCTGGACACCAGCCGGACGGCTTCCTCCTGGCCCACTACGCGTTCGGCAAGGCGCTCCTCCATCTTGAGCAGCTTCTGCACCTCCCCTTCGACGAGCCGCGATACCGGGATCCCCGTCCAGCGCGAGACGACCTGGGCGATGTCCTCCTCGTCGACCTCCTCCTTGAGGAGCCTGCCGCCTTCCACCGGCGCCGAAACCGCCCTGGAGAGCGTTTCGGCTTCACGCTGCGCAGCCGGGATCGTCCCGTATTTGAGCTCGGACGCCTTTTCCAGGTTCCCCTCCCGCTCGGCCCGCTGCATCTCGGAAATCGCCTTCTCGATGCGCTCCTTTACCTCGCGGCTTTTCGCTATCGATTTCTTCTCTTCCTCCCACCGCGACCGAAGCCGGGCGGCCTGCTTCGAAAGGGACGAGAGCTCCTCCTCGATCCGCGCCAGCCGCTCCCGGGACGCCGCCTCGGTCTCCTTGGCGAGCGCCTGCCTCTCCATCTCCAGCTGGATCTTCTTCCGCTCCACTTCGTCGATCACGGTGGGGACGGAGTCGATTTCGATCTTGAGCTTGGATGCCGCCTCGTCCACCAGGTCGATCGCCTTGTCGGGGAGGAAACGGTCCGTGATGTACCGGTGCGACAGCGTCGCCGCGGCCACCAGCGCCGAGTCCTTGATGCGCACACCGTGATGCACCTCGTATCTTCCTTTAAGCCCCCTCAAGATCGCGATCGCGTCCTCCACCGAAGGCTCGTCCACCATCACAGGCTGGAACCGCCTCTCCAGTGCGGCGTCCTTCTCGACGTATTTGCGGTATTCGTCGACCGTCGTCGCGCCGACGCAACGCAGCTCTCCGCGTGCCAGCGCGGGTTTAAGCATGTTGGAGGCGTCCATCGACCCTTCCGCCTTGCCCGCCCCGACAAGAGTATGCAGCTCGTCGATGAAAAGGATCACGCGCCCCTCGGCGGCGGCGATTTCCTTCAATACCGCCTTGAGCCGATCCTCGAACTCCCCGCGGTACTTCGCGCCGGCGATCAGCGCCCCCATGTCAAGCGAAAGGACCCGCTTGTCCTTCAACCCTTCCGGCACGTCGCCGGAGACGACGCGCTGGGCCAGCCCTTCCGCGATCGCCGTCTTGCCGACGCCCGGATCGCCGATCAGGACCGGGTTGTTCTTCGTCCTGCGCGAAAGGACCTGGATCACCCGCCGTATCTCGTCGTCCCGGCCTATGACCGGATCGAGCTTCTCGCGGCGCGCCATCTCGGTCAGGTCGCGGCAGTACTTCTCCAGGGCCCTGTACTTGTCCTCCGGGTTTTCGTCCGTGATCCGCTGGCTCCCCCTGATCGACGTCAGGGCCGTAAGGAGAGACTCCCGCGTAATCCCGTGCCTGCGAAGCAGGTCGGCCACCTTCCCCGGCTCCGACGCGAACGCCAGGAGAAAGTGCTCGGCGGACAGGTACTCGTCCTTGAAGGCGTCAGCCTCGGCGACGGCCCGGTTGAAGAGAGGCTCCATGCGGTGGGAGAGCCCCCGGGACACCGCCCCGGAGACCTTCGGAAATGCGTCGAGGAGGGAGTCGGCCTCGGCGGAAAGACGCGCGGCTGAAACTCCTGCCCGGGCAAGCATGTCGGCCGATACGCCGCCCTCCTGACGCAGCAGGGCGGCGAACAGGTGCTCCGGCTCAACCTGCGCGTGCCCGCTCCCGGAAGCCGCCCGGACGGCGTCCTGAAGCGCCTCCTGGGACTTGACCGTGAGCTTGTCGAGGGAGATCATCTTGCGCTTACTTGTTCTTCACCGCCAGGAAGATGCGCGCATCGCCCCGCTCGACCAGAAACAGGACGGTCTTCTCGTCCTTGACCTTATTCAGCATCTTCTGGAACTCGGAGGCGTTCGCTATCGCCTGCCGGTTTATCTGCCGGATCACGTCCCCCTCCTGGAATCCCGCGCCGTCCGAGGGGCTGCCGGGATCCACCGAGGTGACGATCACTCCCTTGCGGTTTTCGATGTCGAGGTGCTTCGCGATTTCGGGCGTGAGTTCCTGGACCGTAAGCCCAAGCCCCTTCGTGAGGTCGGGCGACCCCGCCCGCTTGACCGGCGCCGCTTCCATTTCGCCTATGGTCACGGAAATGGTCTTCTCCTTGCCTTCCCGGATCACCTTGACTTCTACTTTCCTGCCGGGCTTCACGGTCGCCACGACCTGCGGGAGCTCGTGCTCGTCGTTGACGTCCTTCCCGTCGAACTTGACGATCACGTCACCGGACTTGATCCCCGCCTTTTCGGCCGGCCCGTCCTTGGTCACGTCCGCCACCAGCGCCCCCTTCTTTCCCGGGACGGAAAGTGATTCCGCCATGTCCGGCGTGAGCCGCTGGATGTAGACGCCAAGCCAACCGCGCGTGACCTTGCCCTTCTCTTTCAGCTGCCCGAGGACCGATTTCGCGAGGTGGATCGGGGTGGCGAAGCCGATCCCCTGCCCTCCCTGGATGATCGCGGTATTGATCCCCACGACCTCGCCTTTAAGGTTGAAGAGGGGGCCGCCGGAGTTCCCGGGGTTTATCGAAGCGTCGGTCTGTATGAAGTCGTCATAGGGGCCGGAGCCGATGATCCGCCCCTTCGCGCTCACTATGCCCGTCGTGACGGTGTGGCCGAGCCCGAAGGGGTTCCCGATCGCCAGGACCCACTCTCCGATCTCCAGCCTCTCCGAATCGCCCAGGTTGACGAACAGAAGATTCTTGTCGGCCTTTATCTTGATGAGCGCGATGTCGGTCTTGGGATCGGTCCCCACCACCTCGGCCTTGAACTCCTCCTTGTCGAGCAAAGTCACGGAGATCTCGTCGGCCTTCTCCACGACGTGGTTGTTGGTGAGGATGTACCCGTCCGCCGAGACGATGAAGCCCGAGCCCAGGCTCTTGCGCTTCTGCTCCCTGGGCATGTTGCCGAAGAAGTTGTTCCAGAAATCATCGAACGGGTCCTGCTGTCCGAACGGCGAGCGCATGCGCGGGCGGTTGAACCTGACCACCTGCGTCGTGCTTATGTTGACTACGGCGGGGGAGACCCCCTTGAACAGGGCCGGGATGTCCACAGGGAGCATCCGGCCGGCTGCGGACACAGCCTCCGCCGGAGCCTTGTCCTTGCCTCCCAGAAACGCGCTGCTGATCGGCGACAGGTTGAACGCCGCCGATATCACCAGCCCTGCCGCCACCGCCGCCAGCAAAAGAACTGCGACCTTGCTCTTCCGGATCACTTTTCCTTACCTCCTGCGCCCTGCCCGGCGTTCATCGCCGCGAGATACGCCATCCGCAGATGGTACAGCCCCTCTCCCAGCACCTCGCTTTCCTCCGACGTCAGGTTCCCCTTCGTCTTATCGAGGAGGATCGCAAGGATGTCGATCGAGTCCTTGGCGGCCGGCAGGTTGAGCGGGGGACGCTTGCCGTCCGGCGTCTGTATCATCCCCAGGTGCGCCATCGCCCCGAACTGCAGCGTTCCCACGAGGTCCAGGAACGTCGGGCCTCCGATCGCGGAAGATTCCCCGGCAGGGGTTTTCTTGTCTTCGACACTCCCGGGCGACGGACGGTTCCCGGTTACTTCCGGCGCCGCCGGCGGAGGAGGCGCGGCGGTCCTTTCCCGCTCCTCGTCGGCCATTCCCCGCTTATCCACTACCTTGAATCCCTTAGGCTCCTGTTCGGGCATTCAGACGGACACCTTTTGAGTGATGACCGCCACTTCACCGCCGATTTCCTCGACGAAGAAGCGGTCGGATTCCTTCCAGCGCAGGGTGATCGGCATCTTCACCTTCTCGTCGATGAACCGCTTGAGGAACCGCGCGCCGTACTTCAGGCTGAAGCCGGCCCGCGCCAGCGCCGACATCGCGGCGTCGCTGACCTCCACCGTCTTGCCGTGCCCGGCCATCGTGGCCCTGATCCGTCCGACGTACAGCGAGGCGATCGCCTTTACCTCCTCCATGGAGAGGGGCGAAAAGACGATGACGTCGTCCAACCGGTTGATGAACTCGGGCGTGAACCGGTTTTCGACGGCCCGCAGCACGCTTTTCTTCACCGGATCGAAATCCTCCGGGCCATGGGCGAATCCAAGCGGCCTCGTGAGCTTGGAAAGCTCCTCGGCCCCCAGGTTGCTGGTCATTATGATGATCGTGTCCGAGAAGTAGACCTTCTTCCCCCTGCCGTCGGTCAGCCACCCCTCGTCGAAAACCTGGAGGAAGAGGCTGTGGACGTAAGGATCGGCCTTCTCTATCTCGTCGAGCAGAACCACCGTGTAGGGATTGTCCCGCACCTGGTTAGTGAGGATCCCGCCGCGCTCGGAGCCGACGATCCCCCGCGGCATTCCGATCAGCTTGTCGACGGCGAGCGTCCCGTCGCGGTACTCGGACATGTCGACCCTGACCATGTGGCGCTCGTCTCCGAAGAGGTACTCCGCCAGCGCCTTGGCCATCTCGGTCTTCCCGACGCCGGTGGGGCCAAGGAACAGCAGCACGCCGTCCGGCCGGTAAACGTTCGGCTTGAGCGGCCCCTTGTTGAGCCGCAGGGCCTTGGCCACGGCCGCGATGGCCTCCTTCTGCCCGACCACCCGAAGCGAGAGCTTCTCCTCTATGTCAGCGAAGCGGTCTATGACGTCCCGCTTCACGATGTCTACGGGCGTTTTCGTCTCCGCCGATATCACGTCGAGGACGTCGCTCGCCGAGACGGTCTTCTCCTCGTCCCCGCGTATCTCCACGCGGACGCACGCCGTGTCTATCCAGTTGATGACCTTGTCGGGCAGCCTGAGGGACCGGGCGTACCGGTCCGACATGGAAAGCGCGAGATCGATCGCGTTGTCCTCGATCGACACGCCGTAGTTTGCCTCGAGCCTCGGCTTGAGGCCGAAGAGGATCTCCCGGGTCTCGTCGATCGACGGCTCTTCTATCTTGACCACGCGGAACCGCCTGGAGAGCGCCTCGTCCTCCTGGATGATCTCCTTGTACTCGGTTACGGTCGTGGCGCCTATGATCTGCACCTCGCCGCGGGCCAGGCTCGACTTGAAGATGTTGGCGGCGTCGGACGGGACCCCCATGGCCGATCCCGCGCCGATGAGCGTGTGGGCTTCGTCTATGAACAGAATGATGTTCCGGCGCTCCTTCACCTCGGCGATCACCTTCTCGATCCGGTCCTCGAACATCCCCCGGAAGACGGTCCCCGCCACGACCGTGTTCATCTGCAGGTTGACGATCTGGTTCTCCCTCAGCCGCTCCGGGATCCGGTGCGGCTCGTACTCCAGGCGCATCGCCAATCCTTCCGCAACGGCGGTCTTTCCGACACCGGGATCGCCGATGATCATTACGGAATTGCTGCGGTCCTTGTGGCACAGGTACTCGACGATCTGGTCGATCTCCCGCTCCCGCCCGATGATCGGCGGGATCTTGCCTTCCCTGGCAAGCAGGTTCAGGTTCACCCCGAACGCCCGCAGGTTCGCCGGCAGCTCGTAGCGCTTCCGGAACTCCTCGACCTTCTCCTCGCGGCTGCGAAGCTGCGACGAGAAACGGGACAGCGCAAGGGCCGGGTCCACCCCGTAGCTCTTCAGGATCCTCGCCGGGATCGAATGGACTTCGTGGAATATGCCCAGGAACAGGTCCTCGGCCTCGATCTGGGTGCGCCGGTTCCTTTGCGCGGTCTCCCACGCGACGCGGAACACCTGCTTGGTGGCCGGCGGGACCTTGAGCCCGACGCCCAGGTACTGGCGGGAAATGTTCAGGTGCTCGTTCACCGAGTAGAGCACCGCCTCCACGTTCAGCCCTATCGCCGACATGAGCTCCCGGAACAGCGGCTTCTCCTGCTCGGCGAAGGCGATGAACAGATGTTCGAGCCCGAGGTAATAATGATGCCGGCGCTGCGACTCCTCGATGGAGGCGTTAAGCACCCGCTGGCCCGACTCGGAGAGCTTCTCCCGGTAGAACGATATTTCCATCATAAGCTTGCGGTTCTCCCCTCTTGCTTCCTTACCTGGTCGCAGCCGCGGCCATCGACCGCAGACGCTCGACCCGCTTCTCCACGGGAGGATGGGTGCTGAACAGCGAAAGCATCCCGCGGCCCGTAAGCGGGCTTACGATGAACATGTGCGCGGTGGCGGGCGTGGCTTGCATGGGCACCTCGCGTGAAATCCCGGAGATCTTCTCCAGCGCCCTGGCCAGCGACAACGGCTTGCCGCAGAATCCCGCGCCGGTCTCGTCGGCAAGGTATTCCCTGGAGCGGGACACCGCCATCTGGACGAGCATCGCTCCGATCGGCGCAACTATCGCCATGAAAAGGAGGCCGAAAATCCCGCCGTTATCGTCGTCCCGGTCGCGCCCGCCGCCGCCGAAGATCGCCGCGAACTGGGCGAACCTGGCGAGCATCATCACCGCGCCGGCCAGCGTCGCGGCAATCGTCCCGACGAGGATGTCCCTGTTGCGCACGTGGGCCAACTCGTGCGCCAGCACCCCCTCTAGCTCGTCCGGGGACAGCATCCGCAGGATGCCTTCCGTCACCGCGACGGCCGCATGCTCGGGATTGCGCCCGGTCGCAAAGGCGTTGGGCGAATCGTTCGGGATGACGTATACCTTAGGCATCGGGAGTTTCGCCGAAAGCGAGAGCCGCCGCACGACGCCGTGCAGCTGCGGGGCTTCGGCATCGGAAACCTCCTTGGCGCCGTACATCCTGAGGACAATCTTGTCGGAGAACCAGTAGGCTCCGAAATTCATCAGCACGGCCAGGCCGAAGGCCATGACCATGCCGTTCCGGCCCCCCATGGCATCCCCGATGAGGAGGAACAGCGCGGTCAGCGCCGCAAGCAGCAATCCGGTCTTAAGCGTGTTGCTCATCGTTCGAC